>CAIVXR010000194.1 GCA_903909925.1 uncultured beta proteobacterium
AATAAAACAATTACTCCCGCAACTGCAAAAGCAGATGCCTGAGTCTATCAAGCTGCAGTTATTAAACGATCGTTCTTTATCAATTATTGAAGCAATTCATGATGTGAATATCACCTTGGCGCTAACGGTATTGCTAGTAGTTCTGGTCATTTTCCTGTTCTTAAAACATGTTTCCGCCACAGTTATTCCGTCGATCAGTTTGCCAATCTCTTTGATCGGCGCCTTCTTCCTGCTGTACTTCTTAGGTTATAGCCTAGACAACATCTCACTTCTCGGTATTACGCTTGCGGTGGGATTGGTTGTGGACGATGCAATTGTTGTTCTTGAAAATATCATGCGCTATGTCGAAGAAGGCATGGACCCACTCAAGGCTTCTCTTAAAGGTAGTAAAGAGGTTGGCTTTACCATTATTTCGATTTCGATTTCTTTGGTGGCCGTCTTTATTCCACTCTTCTTTATGGCAGGTCCAATCGGCCTACTCTTTAGAGAATTTGCAGTAGTGGTGTCACTTTCTATTTTGGTGTCGGCAGTTGTATCCCTCACTGTTGTGCCAATGCTGTGTAGTCGCTTTTTGCCAAAGCCTGGACAGCATGCCAAAGAGTACGCAATTAATAAAAAGTTTGATCGCTTCTTTGATTGGATGCTCAAGACTTATATTCACTATCTGGATTTAGCTCTGCGTAATCGTAAAAAAGTATTGTGGGGCGCCATTGCCAGTTTCTTTATCACGGTTATCTTGTTTGTAAATAGTCCTAAAGGTTTTTTTCCTGAAGAAGACATCGGGCAAATTTTGGCAACTACTGAAGCATCTGAAGATATCTCCTTCAGAGCGATGCTCGCATTACAAGATCAAGCGGCAGAGTTAGTGAATAAAGATCCCAATGTTGCCAGCTCCATCTCAGTAGTCGGTGGTGGCGCTAGCTCGGGAACTAATACTGGTCGTATCTTCATCATTCTTAAAGATAAATCTGACCGGCAAAAAATGGCCAAGGTCATGGAAGGCCTTCGCAACAAATTTAAAGAATTGCCCGGTCTTCAGGTTTACATGCGCCCCGTTCAAAATCTTCAGCTCGGTGGTAAAAGTAGTAAAAGTCGATACCAATTTATTTTGCAAAGCGTTGGTTTTGAAGGTGTGAATGAATGGGCAGATAAGCTCATGCAAAAGTTGCGTGCTGATCCGATGTTCCGCGACGTAACCAGCGACTCCCAGCTGAAAGGCTTAAACGTTAAGATTGATATCAATCGCGAAAAGGCAGCTAGTGCAGGCGTGTCGATTGCTGATATTCGTACTGCGCTCTACACCTCTTATGGTGAAAAACAAGTATCAACTATCTATACCCCCGTAAATACTTACTATGTAATCTTGGAAGCTGCTGAGGATGACCGTCAGTACGAAACGGACCTGAACAAAATCTTTGTACGCGGACGCGCTACAGATAAACTAATTCCATTATCTAGTCTGGCAACCTTCACACGGACCATTGGTCCAACTGCTGTGAATCACCAAGGACAGATTCCAGCGGTCACGCTATCGTTTAACTTGGCACCAGACATCTTCTTAGGTGATGCTACCAAGAAAATTGAGGCGTACACCAAGGAAATCGATCTACCTCCTTCCATCATTACTAGCTATGGTGGCGATGCTGCGGTCTTTAAGAGCAATCAATCTGGTCAGTTGATTTTGATCTTTGCAGCTCTAGGCGTGATCTATATCTTGCTCGGCGTGCTTTATGAAAGCTATATCCATCCCCTCACGATTTTGGCTGGCTTGCCATCAGCTGCTATTGGGGCTATTTTGTCCTTACGCTTGTTTGGGTTTGAATTAACTATCGTTGCTTCGATTGGTATCCTGCTCTTGAT
>CAIVXR010000195.1 GCA_903909925.1 uncultured beta proteobacterium
CATCAAGGCTAAAGCCAACAAGCCAGAACTCACCTGCTCACCGGTAGAAGCAATTTGGTCTAACTCACGGGGATTTGCATCAGCATTAATTTCTTTTGCCAAACCAAGCAAGCGATTGGTTTCACCTGACATTGCCGAAGGAACTACAACCACTTGGTGGCCAGCACGCATCCATTTAGCAACGCGTTTAGCAACGTTCCCAATACGCTCTGTAGAGCCCATTGAGGTGCCACCATATTTATGAACGATAAGAGCCATAAAAACCGTCTAATTAACTATCTGTAGCAGGAAATGAATTTCCTGAGGATCAAAAAAGCCCTATTTTACAGGGTTTTGTAGGGGTAAAGGCTAAGGCATTGACTTTGTAACGGGGCAAGATTAGCATGGTGTTACTTTAGTGTTACCTGGAGACTGCTCATGTGCCCTGTCAGCACCACATCCCTCAAACTTCCCGAAGAAGTGAAATTGCAGGCAATGACTGCAGCAAAAGATATGGGCATTACTCCGCATGCTTTTATGGTGGAGGCCATTAAGCAAGCCAGCACTAACGCAGAGCTTCGTCGCTTATTCATTGAAGACTCAAACAATGCTCGTAATGAGGTTTTAAAAGATGACAAAGTGTATGAGTCTGATAAAGTCTTCAAGCATTTGAAGGCACGCATTGGTAATAAGAAATCAACATTGAAAGCAAGTAATTGGTAAGAATTGTTTTCTCCCGAAGGGCTTTGCTAGATCTCGAGAGACTCACTGACTTTCTAATTGAAATTGATAAAAATTCTGCTCTTGAAACAATTGAGCTGATTGAAAGTGCCATTCAAATACTGTCACAACACCCCTTGATAGGGCACACATGTGATACTCATCTCAGAGAGCTAGTCATCTCAAGGGGCAAATCTGGCTATGTGGCAATCTATAGCTTTGATGAGAAAAAGAATGCAGTTTTAATTTGCTCTATTCGCCATCAAAAAGAGTCAGGCATCATCCCATAGTCCAGACTGGCAAAACCCGTTTTCCTGCGGCAACTAAATGCAGATAACTCACTCCGACGCCAGCAACCGCAATCAAGTCACCATTGATATACAGGAGAGGCGCATGCCGTTGCCATGGAGGAATGTCGCACTCTTGAAAGAGATTTTTCAGGGTCTTACGCGGTGCATTGGCTTTGATTTGAATTTTTTCTGAGCCAGATCTATCTTTTTGACTAATCAGTCCATTTTTCTGAGCCTCTTTAAACCATTGACTCGGAAGTCCCAGGGTTTTACTGGCAATCGGAATTGTTTTAAAAACCCACTCACCAAGCTTCAGCCCTTCAATTTGCAAGACACCACGCCAAAGCCGAATACTTTTCTCATCATGCGCCCATTCCAATTGGGCGCCTGCTTTGACTGTGTTTAGGTCACGCCACCAGGCAGCAAGACGCTCTTGTGATGGCATCGTCAACCCGTTTGTCTTTAACCAATATCTCAGAAGATTATTGGCTGCAGGTAAATCTTTTTTTGCCAGCTCAATCAGTTGCTTTAGCTCAATCCCGTTTTTTAGAAGAATAGTTTTGCCATCTTGCATGGCCAATCGGTCAAGCAAGGTTTGTGCCTCGCTGAGTAATCCTGCGCTGCGTGCAAGATTAGCGATAGCTTCAGGCTGAATCTTTTCTAGGGCCGGAATGATTGTTTTGCGAATAGCATTGCGGCGGTACTTTGAATCTTGATTACTGGGATCTTCAATCCACTGGAGCTTGTACTCCTTCGCATAGGCCTTTAGCTCTTTTTTGCTTTGGTCTAATAAAGGGCGCCAGAGCGTGATCTTGCCTTGTTTACTGTCAAGTTGACGGTTGCTAGGCATAGCAGCTGCACCAGCAACCCCAGCACCTCGCAGCAGTTGCAAGAGCACGGTCTCTGCTTGATCATTTTGGTGGTGTGCCAAGAGTAAGTCTTCAATGCCATATTCAACACAGAGATCGGTGAGCGCCTCGTAACGCCCCGCTCTTGCTCTAGCCTCAATATTGCCCTGCTCTTGGCTTCCCGTTAAATGTAGAAGCCTGAAATCGAAATGGATCTTGTATTTTTTGGCAAGCTTTTCGCAAAAGATGAGC
>CAIVXR010000196.1 GCA_903909925.1 uncultured beta proteobacterium
CGAGTTGCCATCTCCCCCAGAAATTCTGGAAGCCTTTATTGCACAACATTATTTAGAAGAAGGCGTAGAAGAAAATGCTGCTGATATAGCATCTCAAGTTACTACGAATTTAATTCCGCCTGTACTTGTTTTAAATCATGCTTTGCAATCGGTCAGCGATGATGTATCTAAGCTTAGTGATGCGCCTCCTGAGGGATTACATGAATTATTAAATGCTCAAGCTGGTAGAAAAATCACCTTCTTACATCAACCGCAAGGACAAAGAAGACATTGGCTTGCAATGGCAGAAGGTAATGCCAAGATCGCTTTGACTAAGCGCCTTGTGGAGACTGGTGGCCAGTTAGCTAGGGCACGTGCTTTAGCGGATATTCTGGTGCTCGATTTAGAAAGCCTTGAGCAATTGCGAATCGAATGTTTTGATATTAGCCATACCTCTGGTGAAGCAACTCAAGCCTCTTGTGTCGTTTATGCAAAGAACGCGATGCAGTCTAGCGAGTATCGGCGTTTTAATATCACCGACATTACTCCAGGGGATGATTACGCTGCTATGCGACAAGTCTTGCATAGGCGCTATGCCAACTTTCAAGAGCTCCCGGTAGATAAAATCCCGCAAGTTATTTTGATTGACGGTGGCAAAGGACAGGTTGAGATGGCAAGACAAGTTCTTGCAGAGTTTGGTATGGATGTCGGGCTGATTGTGGGGGTAGCTAAAGGCGAAGGACGGAAGGTAGGTTTAGAAACACTCATCTTTGCTGATGGGCGTAAAGCTTTAGAGCTTGGCATTGATAGCGCAGCTTTATTGTTAGTTGCACAGATTCGTGATGAGGCCCATCGGTTTGCAATTACTGGTATGCGTGCGAAGCGAGCAAAGGCAAGGACCATCTCGCGGTTAGAGGAGATCGAAGGTATCGGTGCTAAGCGACGCCAAAAGCTACTAGCCCGTTTTGGGGGCTTAAAAGGGGTTGCTAACGCAAGTATTGAAGAGATTGCCAGCGTGGAAGGAGTCTCACTCACACTTGCTGAGCAGATTTATCGCCAGCTCCACTAGAGAATCTGTCACTTACTTAGTTTATGCTTGGTGTATGCCATTTAATCTACCCATTGCCCTAACCTGGTTGCGTGTTGCAGCAATTCCATTACTGGTAGCCATCTTTTATCTCCCGGGTACATGGCTCTCACCTTTTGATAAGAATGTCATCGCAACCATCATCTTTGTATTTGCTGCGCTCACTGACTGGTTAGATGGATTTTTGGCAAGGCGTATGCAGCAAGAATCCGCTTTTGGACAGTTTCTAGATCCTGTCGCAGACAAACTCATTGTGGCAGCCGCATTATTGGTCTTATTAAATATGGACCGCGTTCAAGTATGGGTTGCTCTGATCATTATTGGGCGAGAAATCACGATCTCTGCTTTGCGAGAGTGGATGGCTTTGTTGGGTGCCGGTAAAAGCGTAGCTGTGCATTTAGTCGGTAAATTAAAAACAACATCGCAATTGATAGCAATTCCATTTTTATTGCTCAATGACACCTTATTTGGATGGCTAGACTGCGCCAGAGTTGGTACTTGTCTGATTTGGTTCGCTTCATTTCTAACGCTCTGGTCAATGTTCTATTACATGAAAAAGGCCTTGCCACAATTGGCTGGCAAGATTGATTAAATCCTAAAAAGCCCAGCCAATTGAGCCTTTCAAGGTAATAATGCTTTCTCTTCGATTGTTTGTTAAACTGTCGCCCTGTTATGCGGGAATAGCTCAGCTGGTAGAGCGATACCTTGCCAAGGTATAGGTCGGGAGTTCGAACCTCCTTTCCCGCTCCAAGTTCGATGGGAAGCCCTGAAAAGCTTCCCATTTTTGATTGAAGTGTTGGCGCGTTGGCCGAGTGGTTAGGCAGGAGCCTGCAAAGCTTCGTACGGGGGTTCGATTCCCTCACGCGCCTCCAGTAATTTCGCTTGACGAAATGGGGGCAACCCCTAAAATACTTTTAAGTTCTGCAAGC
>CAIVXR010000197.1 GCA_903909925.1 uncultured beta proteobacterium
CAAATTAGAACCCAAAGCGGGGGAGTCTTGTTACACCTGGTGGAGCAATCGTGGCCAAGCTTATGCCAAGAACGTTGGCTGGCGGATCGACTATCACATCAGCACTCCGGGTATCGCTGACACTGCCAAGAAAACTTCTGTCTACAAAGACGAAAAGTTCTCAGATCACGCGCCACTTACTGTGGACTATGACTGGAAACTTTAATCTTTCTTGATCTGAATGATTTTGAAATGAATGGTTGCCCAAATAAGCAGTAAAACTGGTGCGCCAATAATGGCTGTGCCATAGAAGAAGACCTGGTAACCGAAGTGATCGACAAATACTCCCGAGAAGCCTGCCAACCATTTTGGTAATAACAACATCATCGAACTAAATAGAGCGTACTGAGTAGCCGAGTAACGAATATTTGTTAGCGCTGATAAGAAAGCGATAAATGCAGCACTGGCAATACCCGAGCTCAAATTATCAGCTGAGATCACCCAAATCAAGCCATGCAAATCATGCCCTTGGGTTGCCAGCCAGGCAAATAATAGGTTACTCGCTGCTGATAACACCGCGCCTAAAAATAAAATCCGCAAAACACCAAATCGAAGCGTGAGTACGCCGCCTATAAAAGCACCGACTAAAGTCATCACGACACCAAACACCTTGCTCACTGCTGCAACTTCATCCTTGGTATAACCCATATCTACATAAAAAGGGTTGGCCATAATGCCCATCACTACATCACTGATACGGTAAATAGCAATCAAAGATAAAATTAATACTGCGTGCCAGCGATAGCGCGTCAGAAACTCAGCAAATGGCTCAATCAAAGTTTGATGCAACCATGCCTTAGCATTGCGCGCTTTTGGTAAGTCAATTTTCACCGGCTCTTTACTTAATAAAGTAGTAATCATGCCCACACTAATGGATGCAGCCATACATAAATAAGCAAACTGCCAAGCGCCAGCATCATAACCACTTCCTGTCTCCGCACGTGCAGCTAGCCATAGAACCCCTGCACCAGACCAGATTAAAGCAAGGCGATATCCTGTTTGATTAGTAGCAGCTAATGCAGCCTGATGATCACTATTAGCTGATTCGATCCGAAATGCATCTAATGCAATATCTTGTGTCGCTGAACCGAACGCTACTAACAGAGCACACCAAACTATAGGGTTGAGTGCAAGCTTAGGATCCAGAGTAGACATTCCTACGAGCCCTACGATGATGAGTGCTTGTGCAAAGAGTAACCAACTTCGACGTCGACCAAATAATTTTGTTAAAAGTGGAATTTGTAAGCGATCAACCAAGGGGGCCCACATCCACTTAAATGCATAGATGAGTCCAACCCAAGTTAAGTAACCAATCGTACTGCGATCAATGCCGGCCTCGCGCAACCAAAAGCTTAAGGTTCCAAGAATGAGAAGAAGAGGTAAGCCAGCAGAAAAACCCAGAAACAACATCCGCAGACATGGCCATTCGAGGTAAACCCGAAAATCAGCAAGCCATGACTGAACCGCTTTGAGCACAGTTTTATGCGCTACGCACGCGGAAGAGCGCCAAACTACCAAAGAAATTAGGCATCAATGTCACTTGCTGACCATCATGCAAGATACATTGATCAATCACTCTAAGGCCAAGACTAGAAGCCAACTTCTCAAAGTCTTCAACCGTAAGTACACGTACATTCGGTGTGTTGTACCACTGATATGGCAAACTCTTAGATACTGGCATGCGGCCTAATCCAACTGCCAAGCGGTGTGACCAGTGGCCAAAATTAGGGAAGGACACAATCGACTCTTTGCCAACTCGCACCACCTCGCGCAAAATCTTTTCAGTCTGATGAATAGTTTGCAATGTTTGCGAGAGCACCACAGTATCAAAACTATTATCTTCAAAAAGTGCTAGGCCACCCTCTAAGTCTTGCTGGATAACGTTTAAACCTTTACGTACACAAGACAGTACACCTGCATCATCAATCTCTACCCCATAGGTATGAACAGGTTTTTGTTTTTGCAAAAATTCTAGGAAGCTACCATCACCGCAACCTAGATCAAGCACCTGGCTATTTGGGGAGATCCATTTGGCAATTGCTTCAAAGTCTGAACGCATATTCAAGGTACTCATGATTGAGTCTCCAGCATTTGCGAAAAATAGGCTCTTACTAAATTGTGATATCGCTCATCGTCCAATAAAAATGCGTCATGTCCGTGAGGCGCATCAATCTCTGCATAGCTGACTTCGCTTTTATTACTCAATAAAGACTGCACAATCTCGCGGCTACGATTAGGAGGGAAGCGCCAATCCGTTGAGAAACTCACTACCAAGAACTTGGCTTGCACTTCTGCCAAAGCACGGTTCAAGCTACCATCATAGCGACGCGATGGGTCAAAATAATCTAAGGCACGGGTGATCAAAAGATAGGTGTTGGCATCAAAGTAGGTTGAAAACTTATCGCCTTGGTGGCGCAGATAACTCTCTACTTCAAATTCCACATCAAAGCTAAAGCGATAGTCATTCGATTCGCCATTAGGTCGCTGTAACTCACGTCCAAATTTTTCCGCCATATCATCATCAGATAAATAGGTGATATGACCAACCATACGGGCTAAGCGTAAGCCACGCTTTGGAACCACGCCATGCTCGTAATAATTGCCTCCATGAAAGTCTGGATCCGACAAAATAGCATTGCGTGCTACCTCATTAAACGCAATATTTTGCGCACTCAGTTTTGGTGTTGATGCAATGATTACGCAGTGGTCTAAGCGCTTTGGAAATTGAATTGCCCAGGCCATTGCCTGCATGCCGCCTAGGCTGCCGCCCATAACCGCTGCAAACTTCCGAATGCCTAATTTATCTGCAAGGCGCGCTTGGGTATTCACCCAATCTTCAACGGTAACCACAGGAAAGTCAGCGCCATAAGGCTTGCCAGTTTCTGGATGAATACTCATAGGTCCAGTAGAACCAAAACAAGAGCCTAAATTGTTTACGCCGATAACAAAAAAATGATTGGTGTCTACAGGCTTATCCGGTCCAATCATGTTGTCCCACCATCCGATATCTTTTGGATCGTCCGGACTAGGGCCGGCTACGTGATGTGAAGCGTTGAGCGCATGGCAAATTAATACTGCATTACTTTTATCCGCATTAAGCTTGCCGTAAGTTTCGATGACTAAATCATAGGCAGATAGAATGGCGCCACTTTGCAAAGGCAAGGGCTCGGCAAAATGGATAGTATTTCTAGAGAGATGTAGCTCGCTCATTCTGAGAGGAGGATACGCAAACTAATATCAGAGGCTTCGGTTGGCAATTTCTTAAAGCCACTGCGGGCAAATCGATGCCAACGGCCCAAAACAAAACTCATCAACATAGCAGCGCGGATGCTCACTTCTTCTTGGCCAACCTTGGCCCAGGCACCGCCTTGGGTTTGGGCAATTCGTAAGGATTGCTTTAAGGATGCTTCAACACGATCTAGAACCTGAGTAATACGCTCTTGCAAACGATCGTCTTCTTGCAGCAAAGCATCACCCAGAAGAACTCTTGTCATACCAGGATTCTTCTCAGCAAAGAACAGAAGCATCTGCAATATCCCACGAGCCTGGGCAAGCCCAGATTCTTCTTTTTGATTAATCTGATTAATCAAACCAAAAACAGTTTGCTCAATAAAAGAAATGAGCCCTTCAAACATCTGCGCCTTACTAGCGAAATGACGATAGAGTGCGGCTTCAGATACTTGAATTTTGGCAGCTAATGCTGCTGTTGTGACACGCTCACCCTTAGGGTTTTGCAACATCTCTGCAAGTACTTGCAAGATCTGTAGACGACGCTCTCCGGGCCGTGGACGTTTACGCGTTTTACCAGCGTCAGTACTGCTGTCGTCGATATCTGCTGGCTCTAAAGATGAACGCATGTTTACCTACCTTGAGCGAATCATCGTACCGAATGCTTGCTCGGTCAGAATTTCTAATAAGAGAGAATGCTCAATCCGACCATCAATGATGTGTACTGAGTTAACGCCACTCTTCGCTGCATCCAATGCAGAAGAAATCTTCGGCAACATGCCTCCAGAGATCGTGCCATCAGCAAACAAAGCATCAATCTCTTTTGCAGTGAGATCGGTAAGGAGCTTGCCATCTTTATCCATTACCCCAGGAATATTAGTCATCATGACCAATTTCTCTGCATGCAAAATTTCAGCCATCTTGCCGGCTACTAAGTCAGCATTAATGTTGTAAGCCTGACCCTCTTCACTAAAGCCAATTGGGGAGATCACCGGAATAAAGGCATCGTCTTGCAAGGCCTTTACAACCGCAGGATTAATAGCTTCAATCTCGCCCACAAAACCTAAATCAATTTTTTTACCAGGCTCTGTATCACTAGGTACCAACATTTTCCTGGCATGAATTAAGCCGCCATCTTTACCGGTTAAGCCAACGGCCTGACCACCAAATTGGTTAATCAACATCACGATATCTTGCTGTACTTCGCCACCGAGAACCCACTCCACTACTTCCATAGTTTCTTCGTCAGTAACGCGCATACCCTGAATAAAGCTTCCAGTCTTGCCGATCTTTTTCAAGGCCTCGTCAATTTGTGGTCCGCCACCATGAACGACAACAGGATTCATACCAACTAATTTGAGCAAAATCACATCGCGCGCAAAACTTTCTTTTAGGCGATCTTCTACCATGGCGTTTCCACCATACTTAATTACGATAGTCTTACCGTGATATGCACGGATGTATGGCAAAGCTTCAGCCAGAATCTGCGCCTTTAACAAAGGTGAGATATCGCTCAGAGTAGGTAAATGCTTGGTCATCGCAAATAAGATTTATTCGCCAAATAATTTTTGACGTAGTTCACGACGCTCTTGAGCCTCAAGCGATAAATTGGCTGTAGGCCTTGCAATTAAACGGTTCAGGCCAATTGGCTCACCAGTTTCTTCACACCAACCATAGTCACCAGACTCGATGCGAGCCAAAGCTTGCTCAACTTTTTTAAGCAACTTACGCTCACGGTCACGCGTGCGCAATTCCAAAGCATGCTCTTCTTCAATGGTGGCGCGATCAGCTGGGTCTGGAACCAAAATATTTTCACGCAGATGCTCAGTAGTCTCTGAGGCATTCTTCAAAATGTCTTCTTTCAGAGTTTGTAATTTTTGACGGAAAAAATCTAACTGCGCAGCATTCATGTAGTCCTTATCGGACATCTTGAGTAATTCTGCTTCAGTTAAGGGCGCGCCTTTTACAGTCTTAGTGCTAGCAGCCTTACTAGTGGCTTTTGTAGCAGCTGCTGGTTTTGTTGCTGTTTTTACCGTCATCTCATTCTTTCCTAGATTTGAAGCATTATTGCCTCATTCTGCCAAACTTTTATAGTGCTTTAATCAATATTTTTTAATATTGACCGTGGCGGCGGATTGTACCCGAAACTTCCTATACCAAACAGCCCTCGAGCCCAGCCAGCAGTGTGTCCTTAGGCAAATCAATGCCTATGAAGACCATCCGGGTTTGCTTGGGTTCTGCACCCCATGGACCAGCCATATCGCTACCCATCATTTGATGAACCCCTTGAAACACTACTTTTCGGTTGCTTCCCTTCACATAGAGCACGCCTTTATAGCGCAGCATCTTTTCACCAAAGACCTCCAGAATGCCTCCCAGGAAGTCTTCCAACTTTTTGTGATCAAAGGGTTTATCACTACGAAAAACAAAGGACTGAATGCGATCTGTATGCCCTGCGTGACCATGATGATGCTGCTCATGGCTATGGTCGTGCCCACAGGTGCTGTGGTCATGGTCGTGACTGTGATCATGTCCATGGTCATGATCATCCTGCTCTAAGAAATGAGGGTCAATGTCTAGCTTGGCATTGAGATTAAATCCCTTGAGATCTAACACCGCATCGAGCGGCACAATTCCTTTAGAAATCCCAGTAATCGGCGCCCTAGGGTTCATGCGCATCAAGCGATTACGCAGAGCCTCAACCTCAGCTGGTGTCACTAGATCAGTCTTGGTAATGAAGATCTGATCGGCAAAGCCTACTTGGCGCTGCGCCTCTTCATGCTCAGTTAATTGGTGTGGCCCATGCTTGGCATCCACCAAGGTCACCACAGCATCTAAGACGTAATGATCAGCAACATCGTCGTCCATAAAGAAGGTTTGGGCTACTGGGCCAGGATTAGCAACGCCCGTTGTTTCAATCACAACCCGATCAAAATGAATCTTCTTATCCTTGCGCTGCTCCCAAAGCTCATTAAGCGCTTCAACTAAGTCCCCACGAATGGTGCAACAAATGCAACCATTACTCATCTGTACAATATTTTCTTGATTGTCTTGAACCAAGATATCGTTATCGATATTCTCTTCGCCAAACTCGTTCTCAATCACAGCAATTTTTTTACCATGTTGCTCAGTCAAAATGTGTTTGAGTAAAGTGGTTTTGCCGCTTCCTAAAAAGCCCGTCAAAATGGTTACTGGAATTAATGCCATGAATGATCCAATCAAAATCTAGAAGTAATACTTGCCGAAAGCGGGAAACCCACTATCTTACCCAGTTCCTCAGCCTTTACCAGCCTTAGCGCGGGGATGCGCTTTATCGTATGCCTGAGCAAGGTGCTGGAAATCTAAAGAGGTATAAATCTGGGTGCTGGCAATACTGGCATGTCCAAGCATCTCTTGCACTGCCCGTAAATCTTGGGAGGATTGCAAGACATGACTAGCAAAGCTGTGGCGCATCATGTGTGGGTGTACGTGAGTCGGCAGTCCTGCGCGCATCGCTAAAGTGCGCAGGCGTGCCTGAACCGTTCGTGGCGATAAGCGTTTTCCGGTTGCAGATAAAAAAAGTGCGTTGGATTGCTCGGCATAGTTACTGGTATCCCGAATCTGCCGCCATACATTGAGCGACTGCATTGCGGGGCCTCCAACTGGTACTGAGCGCCTCTTGCCGCCCTTACCTAAAACAGTAACTTCAGCAGCATCCCAATCCAACCAACCAGCAGACTCATGATGACGATCCTTGCTTTGCATCACATCAATGCCCAACAGTTCTGAGAGACGCAAGCCTGAGGAATAAAGCAAATCAATAATTGCTGCATCTCGAATCGATTCCAAATCCTCTTTCTCTTGCGCCTCTTTGATAGCTTGATTCACTAAGGAAAGTGCTTGCTCGACTGACAGGGCTTTAGGCAAAGACTTGAGGCGCTTAGGGGCTTTTACATCGTCTACGGGATTGGCTACTAGATTGCTAGTCAATTTGCCGGAACGCGCATCTCGCCTTGCATCTTTCTCAGTGAGCCAGTGATACCAACCACGCCATGCTGAAAGTGCTCTTGCAATACTTCTAGATGACTTACCTTTGGAATGTAAACGGCCGGCCCAACGACGTACATGGCCATTACTAACCTTTAATAAATCAATCGAATCTTCGAGAGCAAAATTTTGTAGCTCCCCTAAATCCATACCATATGCCTTAAGCGTATGCGGCGAGAGCTGACGCAATACATGAAGCTCGTGCAAATACTCTTGTACGAGCGGATGTAGATCAGTCGCTAGTAATTTCATAAGCCTGGATGCGATCCAAAGCTGCAGCAGTGAGTTCCGCAATCTGGCGCAAATAGAAGGCGCCCATATCTGCAGTAAAGCGGGTTTCATCTTTGCTTGCTAATAATAAAACTGCGGGGGATTGTGTAGCGCCGATACTTTTACCGAGAGGCAAACCAATAGCCACCATGCTTTGCCAGTCAGAGCTCAGCGTAGTTTGGCTTGCTAATAAATGGATGCTTGCCGCAGCTAACTCCTTAGTCGAGCCACATAACGGTGTATCTACCCACGGACCAAATGCAGAATTTGGCGCCAGTAATTGGGCAGACTCAACTTCAAATACCTCAGCTAATCCGAAAGTAATTGCACCTTCAACGTCAGCTTTATTATTTGCTTTCATTAAACGCAGCAACCATGCCACTAGGCTTTGTTGAGTTTTATCGTTGCGACTCCCAAAATGCAGCATCTCACTTAGCCTACGGTTGAGCTCTTGATTTTGAGTACGCAATACCGTCATCTGACGCTCTTGCAAAGAGATGGCACGATCCTCATGTGGATGCTTAATGCGAATCTCATTAAAGAGATCGGCATAGCGATCAAAGAAGCCTGGGGTTGCACGTAACCACTCGGCAACCAACTCTTCTTGCTCGGCCTGCTTTGGATCTATTGCACTCATTTAATTCTTTCTTAGCTTAGTTTTTTTCTCAATAACTCGTTCACTTGGCCAGGATTAGCCTTACCTTGAGAGGCTTTCATAATCTGGCCCACAAGCGCATTAAATGCCTTTTCTTTACCAGCGCGGAACTCCTCTACCGACTTCTGGTTTACTGCAAGCACTTGATCAATGATGGCTTCAATAGCGCCGCTATCGCTAATCTGCTTAAGGCCTCTCATATCAATCACTTGATCGACAGTGCTAATCGATTTACCTGTAACGGCCTCTTCCCACAAAATGGCAAAGATGTCTTTGGCGATCTTATTAGAAATAGTGCCATCAGCCACACGAGTCAGCAATGAGGCTAAATGTGATGCTTTCAGTGGCGCATTTGCCATTGCAATACCAGCACGGTTTAAAGAGGAAGCAAACTCACCAGCAATTAAATTCGCAGCAGCTTTTGCTAAGGGCTTACCAACAATTGCCAACAGCTCCTCAAAGACTTTTGCGGTATCACGATCTTGCGTCAATAGTTGTGCATCGTAAGGGCTTAGGCCATAGTCTGCCTGCCATTGCTCGCGAAGTTGCGCAGGAAGTGCTGGCATCTGATTGCGCACTTGGGCTATCCACGCATCATCAATCACAACTGGCAATAAGTCAGGATCTGGGAAGTAGCGATAGTCGTTAGCATCTTCTTTGCTACGCATGCTGCGAGTTTCACAGCGGTCAGGATCATAGAGGCGTGTTTCTTGAACTACCGTGCCACCATCTTCAATCAGCTCAATTTGACGACGTACTTCATATTGAATCGCTTCTTCTAAGAAGCGGAAGGAATTCAAGTTCTTAATTTCGCAACGGGTACCAAACTCTTTTTGTCCCATGGGGCGGACAGATACGTTGGCATCGCAACGGAATGAGCCCTCTTGCATATTGCCGTCACACACACCCAGCCACACTACGAGGCTATGCAAAGCCTTGGCATAGGCCACCGCCTCTGCGGAGCTTCGCATAACGGGCTCAGTAACAATTTCCAATAGTGGAGTGCCGGCACGATTTAAATCAATGCCGCTAGAGGGCTCGCCATGAGGACCAATAAAACCTTCTTCGTGAACCGATTTACCAGCGTCCTCTTCCATGTGGGCACGAGTTAACTCAACTACCTTCACCTCATCGCCCACCAGGATTTCAAGTTTTCCACCAATGATTACCGGGGTCTCCATCTGGCTAATTTGATAGCCCTTAGGCAAGTCTGGATAAAAATAATTCTTGCGGGCAAAAATGCTTGCAGGCGAAATCTTTGCGCCGACTGCCAATCCAAAACGAATCGCATGCTCAACTGCTTGACGATTAAGTACTGGCAACACTCCTGGCAAAGCTAAATCTACTGCGCATGCTTGTGTATTGGGTTTTGCACCAAAGCGTGTACTTGCACCACTAAATATTTTAGATTGCGTTTGGAGCTGTGTGTGGGTCTCTAGACCAATAACGACTTCCCATTGCATCATGCCACCCCACTCGCTTGTCGCAAATGCCAATCGGTGGCTTGCTGATACTGATGTGCTACTTGTAATAAGCGAGCTTCAGAAAAGTAATTGCCAATCAGTTGCATGCCAATCGGTAAATTGTTGACATTAAATCCGCATGGCGCGCTCATTGCTGGCAGTCCAGCTAGATTGGTTGAGAGCGTATAAATATCTTCCAAATACATCTGTACTGGATCTTTTGACTTCTCCCCTAGGCGCCATGCCACATCAGGCGCGACCGGCCCAAGGATGACATCGCACTCCTTAAAGGCGGCCTGAAAATCTGCCGCAATAATGCGACGAATTTTTTGGGCTTGCAGATAATAAGCATCATAGTAGCCATGACAAAGAACATAAGTTCCAATCATGATGCGGCGCTTCACTTCTGCCCCAAAACCTTCTGTACGAGACTTCTGATACATGTCCCCAAGATCTTTGTACTCACTGGCGCGATAGCCATAACGAACGCCATCAAAACGACTCAAGTTACTCGAAGCTTCTGCTGGTGCTAAAACGTAATACACCGGAATAGATAATTTTGTTTTAGGCAAACTCACTTCAACCAATTTAGCGCCTAAATTTTCTAAAGTTTTTGCAGCTTCATTTACAGACTTTGCAACGTCACTTGCTAGACCTTGAGCAAAAAATTCTTTAGGCAAGCCAATGCGAAGGCCTTCTAAGGGTTTAGCAGAATTCGTACTACCTTCTTGCCAACTTTGATTGAGATAACGACCATAGTCTTCGCCAGAGTCAGCGAGTGAAGTAGAGTCGCGCTGATCGTGTGATGACATTGCAGAGAGCACTAGAGCACAGTCTTCTGCAGATTTACCCATAGGGCCAGCCTGATCTAATGAAGAGGCGTATGCAATCATGCCGTAGCGCGATACCCGGCCATAACTAGGCTTGATGCCAGTCAAACCACAGAATGCTGATGGCTGACGAATAGACCCGCCAGTATCGGTACCCGTTGCAATCGGAGCCAATCCAGCAGCAACAGCAGCAGCAGAGCCACCAGAAGATCCTCCGGCTACACAAGCCGCATTCCAGGGATTTAATACAGGGCCATAGGCAGAATTTTCATTGGAAGAGCCCATGGCAAATTCGTCCATATTGGTCTTACCAAGACAAACCATGCCAGCACCATGCGGATTGTTTTCATCTGGAATCCCAAGATTAGCAACCACTGTGGCGTCAAAGGGACTCTGGTAACCGCCCAAGATTTTAGAGGCGGCGGTTGACTTCCAGCCGCGGGTTACAAAAACATCTTTGTGGGCTATTGGAATACCAGTTAACTTCCCAGCTTTACCAGAGGAAATTAGCTTATCTGCTATAGATGCTTGCTCTAAACTTAAGTGAGTATTCACATCCAAGTAAGCATTCCACTGTTTTCCAGCCTCAATTCGGTCCAAAAAATACTGGGTTAATTCAGTACTGGAGACCTCTTTAGCAGCTAGAGCTTTTGCCATGAGAGAGATTGGGGTGTTGTGCCAACTCATTCAATGACCCTCGGAACTAGGAAATAGCCATCCTGCTGCGCAGGAGCAGACTTCATATTCTCCCCACGGTGATCAGACTCGCTGACTTGATCAACACGCATTGGTTGAGCCAAG
This sequence comes from uncultured beta proteobacterium, assembly GCA_903909925.1. Taxonomy (GTDB): domain Bacteria; phylum Pseudomonadota; class Gammaproteobacteria; order Burkholderiales; family Burkholderiaceae; genus Polynucleobacter. Next base: position 11,313 of record CAIVXR010000197.1, read on the forward strand.
TCGCGCAAAAAGAGGATAGGGTGAGCGAGAGGCTCTAAACCAGTAGTATCGACAGCCTGCATTTCCTCAACCAGAGAAAAAATAGCCTGCAATTGAGGTAGAACCGCCTCAGCTTCTGCCTGACTTAACTCAAGTCTAGAGAGGTGCGCAATGCGCTGGACATCATCAAGATTCATGGGGCGCTAGAGTATCATTCCTATATATTTTTATTAACAACTTCTATTTTCCCACTACATCATGTTTGGTTTTTTCCGCAGCTACTTTTCCAATGACCTAGCCATCGACCTAGGAACCGCAAACACCTTAATTTATATGCGTGAGCGGGGTATTGTCCTCGATGAACCTTCTGTTGTGGCAATTCGCCAAGAGGGTGGTCCAAACGGCAAAAAGACCATTTTGGCCGTCGGCAAAGAGGCAAAAGCGATGTTGGGTCGCGTTCCAGGGAATATTGAGGCAATTCGCCCAATGAAAGACGGCGTTATTGCCGACTTCACTATTACCGAACAAATGCTCAAGCAATTTATCAAGCTTGTGCACGAAAGCAAATTATTAAAACCTAGTCCACGCATCATCATTTGCGTTCCTTGTGGATCTACGCAAGTTGAGCGCCGTGCGATTCGCGAATCTGCATTAGGCGCCGGTGCATCACAAGTATTTCTGATTGAAGAACCAATGGCA
>CAIVXR010000198.1 GCA_903909925.1 uncultured beta proteobacterium
GCAACATTTGGCTGTGCAGAATGTAAGGTCCTACGAAGTCTTTAAAACGCATCCGAAATGTAACTGAAGTCGGCATTTCTGGAGTCCCGCCAGCTGGTAGGGCTACCGTATCGCACCAATAAGGATTGATTGATTCGCCGTTAATCTTGATGATGTACATTGGATTGACGTGAATGTGAAATGAATGGGCAATGCTGTTGCAATTAAAAATAGTCCACTCCTCTATGGAGCCTAGGATCACATTCTGAATGATGGTATTTGCAGGCTGTAACTGGTAATCATAGGTCGGGAAAACAAATGGCGGAAAGTATTTAGAGCCTTCGATGGGCTTTCCAGTGACCTTAGAAATACCCTCTTTTGCAAGGGCAATATTTTTCTTCACAAACTCTGTAATTTCTGATGCTGCAGTCTCTGCGCTAGCCATTGTCTGATTAATCAGCGATGGAGAATTTCGAGAGGGATCTAGACTTTCATTGCCAATCATATTGAGAATGATGCTGCGCTTTTTACCACCAGCGCAAGCTAACTCTTGATCAGTGATGGGCTTTAAGAAGTTGCATACTGGCAATGGCGTAGCTGGTAATGCCATTACTTTTTGAGAATCCAACACTACAATCTTTGCTAAAACATCTCCCGGCAAAATAGCAGTTTGCAGGCCTTTTGCAATTTTGACAGGCAGCGATCTCAGCAGATAAGTGCCTGGCTCTCCAGCTTGAATCACAACTGAAGAACGATTACCTGCTGCCAACAAAATACCCTTGCCATTCTTTTTTCGTGCATCAGGATATTCTTGATAGGTACTACTGCCCCACCCGTCTGTTGTGTATTGATTTAGAGTATGCCCGTCTAAACTTAGATTAAGATAGTTAAATACTTGGGTATTAATGAAGCGCCATCTCTGCACTTCCCCACTTTGCATAACGATCGTTGGCTGACGGACACCGTTAATCAAAACAGGCTGGGTATCTACAGAATCTTGCTTAGAGCTATGAATTCCATGACCTGTGGGGTGATTAGCTATTTGGGCGAACTTCTCTAGCAAGCCATCCTTTACGCCGTAGTTATTACTAGTTTGGCTACTCGCAAAATAAGGTGCCTGAAATAGGAAGATAAATTCTTCTGCTTGAGACATCTCTGGCAAATCATCGATAGGGCCGCGTACCATGATTGCCCCAGACATAAGACTAGCCACCTGAATTGCACTACTACCATGGTATTGAGGATGGTAATAAAACGGCCCTTCAGGGTGATCTTTAGGAATCTGATAAACGTACTGTCTTGAATCTCCATTTGGCAAAACTCCACCACTGTTGGGATCAACTACATAATCACCATACTCCAGCGACTTCCGATCTGAATCCATCCCTGGGTATACATGTAAGCCGTGAGTATGCAAATTAGTAGTGTTGGGCTTCATGTAATTAGTGGGATCTCGGAAAGCCGCAAACGGAGGATTTACAGGTAAGTTGTTGACCAACTTAATTCGCAATTGATCCCCGCCCCTCACTACCAATGTTGGTCCAGAATAACTAGGGCCTTGATTATCAAAGCCATA
>CAIVXR010000199.1 GCA_903909925.1 uncultured beta proteobacterium
AATTACTGATGGTGGCGATACTGCCTACATCACTGGTGAGCAAGTTGAGCGTTCAAAACTGTATGATGCGAACGATTTAGTGATTGCTGCAGGTAAGCGCCCAGCTCAATTTGAGAACGTATTACTGGGTATTACTAAAGCATCCTTGTCGACAGACAGCTTCATTTCAGCGGCTTCTTTCCAAGAAACCACCCGTGTATTGACCGAAGCCGCCATTATGGGCAAGACCGATACACTCCGCGGACTCAAGGAAAACGTCATTATTGGTCGTCTGATCCCTGCTGGTACCGGCTTGTCTTACCGCCGCGCCCGCAAGGTCAGGGAGCAATTCGAGCGTGATCGCGCTCAAATGATTGCCACCGAAGAGGAAGCAATGGCCAATATGCCTGTAGAAATCGAGGCTGAAGTCGTTGCTCCTACTGGGGAGGCTGATCCAAGCTAATTTGGTCATTTTGGCTATATATGGCCAGTTTTTTCCCCATTTGGTTGACGGAAAAGGCTGGCCAAGCTAGAATGCTGAGTTCTACTGATTCAGAAGAGGGTCTTTTTGACCTAGAAATTCTCTAAGTCATTGATTTTCTTGAAGAAAGCAACAAAGAAGTACTAACCGAGCTATTTTATGCCAACAATTAATCAATTAATACGTAAGCCAAGATCAAGGCTGATCGTTAAAAGCAAGAGCCCTGCACTGGAAAACAGTCCGCAGCGCCGTGGTGTTTGTACACGTGTGTACACAACCACACCTAAAAAACCGAACTCTGCCCTTCGTAAAGTGGCTAAAGTTCGCTTAACCAATGGTTTTGAAGTGATTTCATACATTGGTGGTGAAGGCCATAACCTCCAGGAACACTCAGTAGTGTTGATCCGCGGTGGTCGTGTAAAGGATTTGCCAGGTGTTCGTTATCACATCGTTCGTGGCTCACTTGATTTACAAGGCGTTAAAGACCGTAAGCAATCACGCTCCAAGTACGGTGCTAAACGCGCTAAGAAGTCTGCTTAATCTTTTATTAGATAGGCCATCCAGTTTTTGCAGTAAGTCATTTTTTTGTCAGACTTAAAAGACAAGTAAGTGGTTGTTCCGTCTGGAATTTTTCTAGATAGTAGGACAACCGGTGTGGATGACCTAAGTAGGCCACCCCTAACTGAACTGAAGGAATAGTTATGCCACGTCGTCGTGAAGTTCCCAAACGGGAAATTTTGCCGGATCCAAAATTCGGTAATGTAGAAGTCGCTAAATTCATGAACGTCCTTATGTTGGACGGCAAGAAATCGGTTGCAGAGCGTATCGTTTATGGTGCCTTTGACCACATCGAGAAAAAAGCAAAAAAAGAGCCACTCGAAGTTTTTTCAACAGCCATGGGCAATGTTAAGCCAATGGTTGAGGTAAAGAGCCGTCGTGTTGGTGGTGCTAACTACCAGGTTCCTGTTGAAGTTCGCCCATCACGCCGCTCTGCTTTAGCTATGCGCTGGGTGCGCGAAGCGGCTAAAAAGCGTGGTGAAAAATCCATGGCTCAACGTTTAGCCAATGAATTATTAGAAGCTGCTGAAGGTCGTGGCGGCGCAATGAAGAAGCGTGAAGAAGTTCACCGTATGGCAGAAGCTAATAAAGCTTTCTCACATTTCCGCTTCTAATCAAATAGTCAAGAAAAGGCATAAACAGTGGCACGTAAAACCCCCATCGACAAATACCGCAATATTGGTATTTCTGCGCATATTGACGCAGGTAAAACGACAACTACAGAACGCGTTCTGTTCTACACCGGCGTTAATCATAAGATTGGCGAAGTGCATGATGGCGCGGCTACCATGGACTGGATGGAGCAAGAGCAAGAGCGTGGTATCACGATTACTTCTGCTGCTACCACTACCTTTTGGAAGGGTATGGCAGGAAATATGCCTGAGCATCGTATCAATATTATTGATACTCCAGGACACGTAGACTTCACTATTGAAGTTGAGCGTTCAATGCGCGTTTTAGATGGTGCTTGCATGGTTTACTGTGCGGTAGGTGGTGTGCAGCCACAGTCAGAAACAGTTTGGCGTCAAGCAAACAAGTATCAAGTTCCACGTTTAGCTTTCGTTAATAAGATGGACCGCACTGGTGCGAATTTCTTCAAGGTCTATGACCAAATGAAGACACGTCTTAAGGCGAACCCAATCTTGATCCAGATTCCAATCGGCGCAGAAGAAAACTTCAAAGGCGTTGTTGATTTGGTAAAGATGAAAGCTATTTACTGGGATGAAGCTTCACAAGGTACTAAATTTACCTACGAAGAGATTCCTGCTGAATTACAAGCCTCTGCTGAGGAGTGGCGCGAGAAAATGCTCGAGGCTGCTGCAGAGAGTTCAGAAGAGTTGATGGAAAAGTATCTCGGCGGCGAAGGCTTGACCGAAGAAGAAATTAAAGGCGCACTGCGTCAACGTACTATCGCTAATGAAATCGTTCCAATGTTGTGTGGAACCGCTTTTAAAAATAAAGGCGTTCAGGCAATGTTAGATGCAGTAGTTGAATTGCTACCGTCCCCATTAGATGTTCCACCGGTTCCTTGTGAATTGGAAGATGGCACTCCTACAACCCGTAAAGCCGCTGATGATGAGAAATTCTCTGCATTGGCATTTAAGATCATGACTGACCCATTTGTTGGTCAGCTCATCTTCTTCCGTGTTTACTCAGGCGTAATGAAGTCTGGCGACACAATCTATAACCCAATTAAGGGTAAGAAAGAGCGTGTTGGCCGTTTACTCCAAATGCATGCAAACCAACGTGAAGAAATTAAAGAAGTTCATGCTGGTGACATTGCTGCTGCAGTTGGATTGAAGGATGCAACTACTGGTGAAACATTATGTGATCCAGATAGCATTGTGATTTTGGAGCGCATGGTATTCCCAGAGCCTGTGATTTCACAAGCAGTGGAGCCAAAGACAAAAGCTGACCAAGAAAAAATGGGCCTTGCATTGAATCGCTTGGCACAAGAAGATCCTTCTTTCCGCGTGAAGACTGATGAAGAATCAGGCCAAACCATTATTTCTGGTATGGGCGAGCTCCACTTAGAAATTTTGGTTGACCGTATGAAGCGCGAGTTCAGCGTTGAAGCAACAGTTGGCAAGCCACAGGTTGCTTATCGCGAAACCATTCGCAAGGTTTGCGAAGAAATCGAAGGTAAGTTTGTTAAGCAATCAGGCGGTCGTGGTCAATATGGTCACGTTGTACTGAAGCTTGAACCACAAGCCCCCGGTAAAGGTTTTGAATTCGTTGACGCTATTAAAGGCGGTGTGGTTCCACGTGAATACATTCCTGCAGTTGAAAAAGGTATCATCGAAACATTGAACTCGGGCATTTTGGCTGGCTATCCAGTAGTAGATATCAAAGCAACTCTATTCTTCGGTTCATACCATGATGTTGACTCCAATGAAAACGCATTTAAGATGGCGGGCTCAATGGCATTCAAAGATGGTATGCGCAAGGCATCGCCAGTACTACTTGAACCAATGATGGCAGTTGAAGTTGAAACTCCAGAAGATTTCATGGGTAACGTTATGGGTGACCTCTCGTCACGTCGCGGAATTTTGCAAGGTATGGATGACATTCCAGGCGGCGGTAAGATCGTCCGCGCTGAAGTGCCATTAGCAGAGATGTTTGGATATTCAACTGGCTTGCGCTCGTTGACCCAAGGTCGCGCTACCTACACTATGGAATTTAAGCATTACACAGAAGCACCTAAGAACGTTGCTGAAGCAGTTATGGCTGCTAAAGCGAAGTAATTTATCCACAT
>CAIVXR010000200.1 GCA_903909925.1 uncultured beta proteobacterium
ATTGAAGGTATGGAAAAGCTGGGCTTTGATTTAACCCATGTCTATGGCTTGACTGAGACTTATGGCCCTGCCGCAATTTGCGTGAGACAGGATGAGTGGGATGATTTGGATATTGGTGAGCGCGCTCGCTTGAACGCACGCCAAGGTATGCGTTATCACCTACAACAAGCCATTGATGTGCTTAATCCAGAAACGATGCAGCCCGTACCCGCCGATGGTGAAACCATGGGCGAGATTATGTTTAAGGGCAATATCACTATGAAGGGTTACCTTAAGAATGAGAAAGCGACTCAAGAAGCATTTGAGGGTGGCTGGTTTCATTCGGGGGACTTAGCGGTCATGAACCCGGATGGCTACGTCAAGATTAAGGACCGTAGTAAAGACATCATCATCTCTGGCGGAGAGAATATCTCTTCTATTGAAGTCGAGGATGTTCTATATCGCCATCCAGCAGTGATCGCCGCCGCAGTAGTTGCTAAACCTGATCCAAAATGGGGTGAGACTCCATGCGCTTTCTTAGAAATTAAGCCTGGCGTTGAGGTAAGCCCCGCTGACATCATTGCCCACTGTAAGCAGCATTTGGCTGGATTTAAGGTACCCAAGGCCATTGTCTTTGGCGAGCTGCCAAAGACCTCAACTGGAAAAATCCAGAAATTTGAACTGCGCAAGCAAGCTGGATCTGCCACTGCTATTGATGTTTAGTTCTTAGCGCTTGGGGCGGATAAAATAAGAAGTTAAGCAAATAGTTGCAAATTTTTATCAATATTGAGAATTCCAAATGAAGATCTTAGTGGCAGTAAAACGCGTCGTTGATTACAACGTCAAAATTCGAGTGAAGTCTGATGGTTCTGGCGTAGATCTTGCGAACGTCAAAATGAGTATGAATCCTTTTGATGAGATTGCTGTTGAAGAAGCGGTACGTTTAAAAGAAGCGGGCATTGCAACTGAAGTAGTGGTGGTGAGTGCCGGCGTGACACAGTGCCAAGAAACATTGCGTACTGCGTTGGCAATTGGTGCTGATCGCGCCATCTTAGTAGAGTCTGATGCAGAATTGCAGCCACTTGCAGTTGCTAAGATTCTGAAGGCACTCTCTGAAAAAGAATCTATTCAAATTATTATTCTTGGCAAGCAGGCGATTGATGATGATAGTAATCAAACTGGCCAAATGCTGGCTAGTCTCTTGGATATTCCACAAGCAACCTTCGCTTCCAAGATAGTTATTGCCGACGGTAAGGCTACTGTAACGCGCGAAGTCGATGGCGGTTTAGAAACTATTGCGCTTACTTTACCAGCAGTGATTACGACTGACTTGCGTTTGAACGAGCCTCGTTATGTGACTCTGCCCAACATCATGAAGGCTAAGAAAAAAACCATTGATATTGTGAAGCCTGAAGACCTTGGCGTGGATATTGCACCACGTCTAAAAACCTTAAAAGTTGAAGATCCCCCTAAGCGTAGCGCTGGTGTCATGGTGGCTGATGTAGCAGCCTTAGTAGATAAACTCAAAAATGAAGCGAAGGTAATTTAAATGGCTGCTCTAGTAATCGCTGAACACGATAATCAATCTTTAAAAGCAGCTACCTTAAATGCTGTGGCAGCTGCTTTGCAGTGCTCGGCAGAGGTAGATGTTCTGGTTGCTGGCAGTGGGGCTGATGCCGTAGCAGCAGCTGCTGCTCAAATCGCAGGTGTACGTAAGGTAATTCAGGTTGACGCCCCTAAGCTTGATGATCAACTGGCCGAGCCTTTAGCGACTCAGATTCTGGCGATTGCAAATCAATACAGTCATATTTTGGCTCCAGCAACTGCGAATGGTAAGAATGTGTTGCCACGGGTTGCCGCTAAGTTGGACGTTGCTCAGCTCTCTGATATTACTAAAGTAATCAGCGTTGATACTTTCGAGCGCCCCATCTATGCGGGTAATGCAATTGCTACTGTGCAAACAAATGATCCAATTAAAGTAATCACTGTGCGGACTACCGGTTTTGATCCTGTGGCAGCTACTGGTGGCTCGGCAGTAATCGAAAAACAAGCTGCCATTGAAGGTAAATCCTCTTCAGCTTTTGTAGGTCGTCAGCTAACAAAATCTGATCGTCCAGAGCTGACTGCTGCCAAGATTATTGTTTCTGGTGGCCGTGGTTTAGGTTCTGGTGAGAAATATCAGGAAATCATCGCTCCATTAGCTGACAAGCTAGGGGCTGCTTTAGGTGCTTCCCGTGCTGCGGTGGATGCAGGTTATGTACCTAATGACTATCAAGTTGGTCAAACTGGCAAGATTGTTGCTCCAGAACTTTATATTGCAATTGGTATCTCTGGTGCGATTCAGCACTTAGCAGGCATGAAGGATTCCAAAGTGATTGTTGCTATCAATAAAGATCCAGAAGCTCCAATCTTTAGTGTTGCTGATTACGGTTTAGTTGCCGATCTAAATACTGCGGTGCCTGAATTGACTGAAGCGCTTAGCTAAGAGTGATTGCATTATTTGATTTGAATTCAGAGGAGTAGTAATGCCATATGTAGCCCCAGTAAAAGACATGCTATTTGTCATGAATGAGTTAGCTGGGCTAGCAGATGTGGTGGCTTATCCTACTTATGCACAAGCAGGGGCCGATATTGATTTAGCCCCTGCAATTTTGGAAGAGTCTGCAAAGTTCAATCAAGACGTAGTTGCACCCCTCAATTGGCCTGGGGATCAAAACCCAAGCTCATGGAAAGATGGTGTTGTTACTACAACCCCTGGTTTTAAAGAAGCGTTTGCCCAATTTGCTGCTGCTGGTTGGCAGGGTGTAGTGCACCCAGCTGAGTTTGGTGGCCAAGGCCTACCAAAGTTAATTGCCGCCGCTTGTTTTGAAATGGTGCACTCAGCCAGCTTGTCCTTTGCTTTATGCCCTATGTTGACCGATGGTGCAATTGAAGCTTTACTAACTGCCGCTAGTCCAAAAATTCAAGAGCAATATGTGCCGCACATGATTTCCGGTGAGTGGACTGGTTCTATGTGCTTAACTGAGCCGCAAGCGGGTTCTGATTTATCCATGGTCCGCTCTAAAGCTGTACCTGAGGGTAATGGCACCTACAGAATATTTGGCACCAAAATCTATATCACCTACGGTGAACACGATATGGCAAAAAATATTATTCATTTAGTGCTCGCTAGAACACCTGATGCCCCAGAGGGCGTCAAAGGAATCTCATTATTTGTAGTGCCTAAGTTTTTGGTGAATGCTGATAGTTCTTTAGGTGAGCGCAATGACGTTCACTGTGTATCAATCGAGCATAAGCTTGGCATTAAGGCGAGCCCAACTGCAGTGCTGCAGTTTGGTGATCATGGCGGCGCTATAGGCTACCTCGTTGGCGAAGAAAATCGTGGCCTGGAATACATGTTTGTGATGATGAATGCCGCTCGCTTTGCAGTGGGCATGCAAGGCGTTGCACTGGCAGAGCGTGCTTACCAAAAGGCTGTGCAATACGCTAAAGATCGAGTACAAAGTCGTGATCTGGCGGGCTCCCCTGGTCCGGTAGCGATTATTCATCAGCCAGATGTCAAGCGCATGCTCATGACAATGCGAGCCTATACAGAAGCCTGTCGTGCATTAGCGTATTACGCTGCTGCTGCCTATGACGTTCAGCATGCAGCCCCTGATGAATCTGAGCGTAAGGCTAGCCAGGCTGTTTATGAATTCTTGGTACCGATTGTCAAAGGCTTCTCAACCGAGATGTCAATTGAGGTCGCCAGCCTTGGTGTGCAAGTGCATGGTGGTATGGGCTTTATTGAAGAGACAGGCGCTGCTCAACACTATCGTGATGCTCGTATCTTGACAATCTATGAAGGTACTACTGCGATTCAGGCAAATGATTTACTCGGCAGAAAAACAGTGCGAGATAGCGGCGCAACTGCGAAGGTATTTTCACAAAAAATTACTGAAACAGAAAAAGAACTAGCAGCTAGTGCTACGGCAGATGCTAAGGCAGTACTGAAGCAGCTGACTCTTGGACGTGCTGCATTTGAAGAAGCAGTTGCATATATTGTTGCAAATGCCAAGAGCGATACTAAAGCGGTTTATGCCGGCAGCTTTGCTTATCTCCGCTTATCTGGCTTAGTGTTAGGCGGCTGGCAAATGGCTCGTAGCCTCTTAGCTGCAGAGCGTTTACGCGATAGCGATCCTGCTTTTTATAGTGCCAAGATTGCTACAGCACGTTTTTTTGCTGAAAATTTATTGCCACAAGCTGGCGCTCTAGCTACTTCAATTGTTGAAAGTGGCCACTCTACAAATGCTTTAGAGGTAGAGCAGTTCTAAAATTATTGAGATAGCTTTTTAGCTTCGTAAAGCTGAGAGATGAAGAATTGCTCAAAAGAGACGGCCAAAAAGGTCATCATCACACCAGCACCTAATACGAGTGAGAAGATCACGGTCAAAATCACTGGCCAACCAGAGCGTGTTCGGCGCTGCTCTGTAATGCCAGGATTAAATTGCGCATCCCACTTCTCATCAAGACGTAGACCAAAGGCAATCGTCGTTAACCAACTGGCTTCTATCGCAATAAAACCAAAGGTGATCAAAATCCAGCCAGGGGCGGAGTGAAAGTGGGCATTCTTTAAGATGATCCAACCAGCAATGCCGCCAATCAAAGAGAGCAATTGTGCCCAGGCCCAAAAGGATTTGAGACCTTGTAGATAAAAACAATTGAGTCCACTACCCGGGAAAAAAAATCCGAGGGCGCAAAAAATCAGTTTAGAGTTTTTCATTAATGTTTTATCTTTTGATTGACTTACTTATTTGTTGATATTGGGGCGCTGAGTAAAGCTCAAGACTTCACGGTCAGCTCCAATCATTAGCAACTGATCACCATTACGAACAATACTGCGATAGTCATTCAGTTCATATAAGAAGTCATTTTCTAGTTCATTCCGTTGTGGTGTGCATGTCATCTTAGTGCTGATAATTTTTGTAAAGGTGAAACCACGCATGTCTTCATCTAACTGTGCACTAAAGCGATTGCAGCCAGTAGAGCCACTGACACGCTGACCATTGGCATCAAAACTGATTTGAATCGGATTGCTAGTGTCGCCTTGTGGAATCTGGCGGTTGCGTACCTCACCACTACTATTGGGAGCTAAGTTCCAGCGAGTGAGTTCCCACTTGGTGTTACGAAGTTCGCTGCTAGGAGGGCTAGTTTTGGCATTACAGGGCGGAACGATATTGGCGCAACCAGTCAAAAGAGCAATTCCCAGTGATGAAAACGCCACAAATAGACTATTTGACAAGCTTTTAGACGGCCCCCTGGAGAGGGTATGAGGCACTGTTTTTATGGGCATATTTATTTAAGTTATTGTTTTATATGTATTTTTTAATGATATGAGGACTCTATTCTACTGGCTTAGAGGCTTAAATAGGTGGAAGAAGTAGGGGTTTTCGTCTAGAATATGAGGTTTTCCGCTCTACCATGCGTTTCTTTGGTGGGCCGGAGCCTAAGATTTTTTCATTTTAGATTTTTTAAGGAATAAGTATGGTCGTCATTCGACTGGCACGCGGCGGTTCTAAGAAGCGCCCTTTTTACAGCATTGTTGCTACTGATAAGCGCAACCGTCGTGAC
>CAIVXR010000201.1 GCA_903909925.1 uncultured beta proteobacterium
GGTGCGGCAGTTATTGTTTACTCAATATGGCGAGGCTATTTACTCCCAGGGAATCGATGTCTATACCACGATCTTAAAAGCGGACCAAGATGCTGCTTATAAAGCGGTGCGACGTGGTATTTTTGAATATGACTTACGTCAAGCGTATCGCGGTCCAGAGGGGTTCATTGATTTGCCTGAGGATCGCGTCAAGCGTCAACGTGCTATCGACGAAGCTTTGCTGGCCTATCCACAGTTAGACGACTTGCAATCTGGAGTTGTGCTTGATGTGAAGCCAAAAGAAATGCAAGTCATGATTGCCACTGGCGATACTATCACCTTGAAAGGTGATGGCATGAAATTAGCCTCTGCATCCATTACTGATAGCACTCAGCCAAAAAAACGTTTACGCCCAGGTGCGGTAGTTCGATTGCTTTTGGATGGTGGTACATGGAAGTTAGCTCAGTTACCGCAAGTTGAAGCAGCTTTCGTTTCTATGAATGCAGATACGGGAGCGATCTTGTCCTTGGTGGGGGGCTTTGATTTCCGTCGCAATCAGTTTAACCACGTAACCCAAGCATTACGTCAGCCAGGCTCTTCCTTTAAGCCCTTTATTTATGCTGCCGCAATTGAAAAAGGTTTCACACCCAGCACTATGGTGAACGATGCGCCTCTATCGATTGGTAGCATGGAAACGGGCAGTCAGGTTTGGGAGCCAAAGAACTACGATGGTAAATATGAAGGCATGATGCGTTTACGTACAGCATTAGCGAAGTCTAAGAACTTAGTTTCTGTTCGCATTATTCGGGCAATTGGACCTTCTTATGCACAAGAATATATTCAGCGATTTGGTTTTGAACCTGAAAAACATCCACCGTATTTGACAATGGCTTTGGGCGCGGGTTCAGTAACGCCTTTGCAGATGGCCTCAGCTTATAGCGTTTTTGCAAACGGCGGCTATCGCGTAGATCCATTCTTGATCGATAGGATGGTGGATTCCAAAGGGGAGGTATTGTTTGAGGCAAAACCGGTTCGAGTGGGAGACGGCGCCACGCGTGTTTTAGATGCGCGTACTGCCTTTGTCATGGATAGCATGTTACAAGAGGTCACTAAGACTGGTACTGCAGCTTCTGCTAGAGCCAAATTGGGTCGCAATGATATTGCTGGAAAAACCGGTACTACGAATGACTCCCATGATGCTTGGTTCGCTGGGTACAACCCCAAGATTGTTGCGATTGCTTGGATTGGTTTTGATAAACCAGCTAGCTTAGGAGATCGTGAAACCGGCGGCGGACTTGCTTTGCCAATGTGGATCTCGTATATGTCTGTAGCACTAAAGGATGTGCCACAAGAATCTCGCGAAGTTCCGAGTGGCGTGACGCAGGCAGACGGTGATTGGTTTATTCCTGAATTTTCTCGTGGTGGTGGTCCACGCGAACTTCAGTAGTTCGCTTTCAAAATGGCTCGGCAAGCGCGCACTGTCATCCCTGGCCAAGCAATGCATGTCATGGTTCGTGGCAATAATCGAGAAATTCTTTTCTTTAGTCCTAAAGATCGTCGTGCTTATTTAGATTGGTTACGCGAAGCTGCAAGACAATTTGGCTGCGCAGTTCATGCATTTGCATTAATGCCAAATCATGTGCATTTATTGATGACGCCACAAAACAAAGACTCACTTGCAAAAACAATGCAATCTTTAGGTAGGCGTTATGCGCAATATTTCAATCAACAGCATCATCGCTCCGGAACAATTTGGGAAGGGCGTTATCGCTCCTCCTTAATTGATCCTGATTATTTTTTACGTTGCCAGCGTTATATCGAGTTAAATCCGGTGCGCGCAGGACATGAATCTAACCCGCAGGATTCCACTTGGACTAGCTTTTCAAGCCATATTGGAGGAAATGTAGAGTCTTGGTTAGTTGATCATCAGTACTTTTGGAAGTTGGGTAATACCCCTTTTGAAAGGCAAATGGGTTGGGCCAACTTTGTAAAAGAAGGCGCACCTCATTGGGAAGACCTACAAATTACAGAATCTTTACTTAAATCCAAGCCTTGGGTCAGTGATATTTGCGCCAATAAGCTTTTTAAAGATGATCCAGAACTGGCCAAAATTCGTGATCGTGGGCGACCCAGAAAAATTAATTCAATAAATTCAATAACTTAGATTTTCTCTAGCGTAGTTCTTTTGGCATGAGTCAGTAACTCTGTCCCCTTTTAAATAAGGCATTGTGGTTCAACCTAAAAATAAA
>CAIVXR010000202.1 GCA_903909925.1 uncultured beta proteobacterium
AGTTAAAGTGATTGCGGCTCCATGTATAGGACGTTGCGAGCAGGCGCCTGCAGTAGTAGTTCACCAGTATCCAGTACTCTTCGCTACAACAGACAAAGTAGCAGCTGCAGTTAAAAATAAGATGACTACCCAGCCAATGGCAAAAGATGATGCTGTCTTTGATCCTGCAGCCTTGGTAGAGCAGGGCGTTTCACCACAAGGCGAGATGCAATTGGTATCTCCTGACTATGTCGGGTATGAAGCGTATCGTGCCAAAGGTGGCTACGCTCTTGCCAAAGAAATTGTCGATGGCAAGCGTGATGCTGAAAGCATCATCAAAGCCATGGAAAGTTCTGGCTTGCGTGGTCTTGGTGGAGCAGGCTTCCCAGCGGGTCGCAAGTGGCGCATCGTCAAAGATCAAGTCGCACCAAAGCTGATGGCTGTCAATATTGATGAAGGTGAGCCAGGAACTTTTAAGGATCGTACTTACCTAGAGCGTGATCCACATCGTTTCTTAGAGGGCTTACTCATTGCGGCCAGCGTAGTAGGTATTGATGCCTGTTATATCTATTTACGTGATGAGTACCACGGTTGCCGTGAGTTACTCGAAGCTGAATTAGCTAAGCTCAAAGCTAATCCCCCATTTAAATTACCAACGATTGAATTGCGTCGTGGGGCAGGTGCCTATATCTGCGGTGAAGAATCCGCCATGATTGAAAGCATCGAAGGTAAACGTGGTGAGCCGCGGATGCGTCCTCCTTATATTGCCCAAGTAGGCTTATTTGGTCGCCCAACACTAGAGCACAACTTTGAGACACTTTACTGGGTGCGCGATATTGTGCAACGTGGGCCAGAATGGTTTAGCTCCTTTGGTAGGCACGATCGTAAAGGTTTGCGTAGCTTTAGCGTGAGTGGTCGCGTCAAGAAGCCAGGTGTGAAATTAGCCCCAGCTGGCATCACAGTTCAAGAGCTAATTGATGAGTACTGCGGTGGCATGCAAGATGGTCACCAGTTCTACGGCTATCTGCCAGGCGGTGCATCGGGTGGTATTTTGCCTGCTACGATGAATGACATCCCACTAGACTTCGATACCTTGCAACCTTATGGTTGCTTCATTGGTTCAGCGGCAGTGATGGTATTTAGTGATAAAGATAAAGCGCGCGATATGGCGCTCAATGTCATGCACTTTTTTGAACATGAGAGCTGCGGTCAATGTACCCCATGTCGTGTTGGTACCGGCAAGGCGGCAACACTGATGCAAGCCAAATCATGGGATCAAAATACCTTAGAAGACTTAGCAACGGTGATGGTTGATGCTTCTATCTGCGGTCTTGGCCAGGCAGCACCTAACCCGATTCGTTGTATTGCGAAGTATTTCCCGAACGAAATAGCCTAATATGAACGCACCAACTAATCCAAAAGAACTCGAACTACCAACCGTAGAGTTCAAGCTAGACGGCAAGACGATTGTTTCTTATGAAGGTGAAACGATTCTGAAGGCTGCAAAACGCCATGGTATTGATATTCCCCATTTGTGCTTTAAAGATGGCTATCGTCCTGATGGTAACTGCCGTGCTTGCGTAGTCGAAATTAATGGCGAGCGCACTTTGGCCCCAAGCTGCTGCAGAAGTGCTACTCCTGGAATGGAAGTCAAAGCCAATAGTGAGCGCG
>CAIVXR010000203.1 GCA_903909925.1 uncultured beta proteobacterium
GGGGCACTGGGGTTGAGCCCTACAAGCTAGGCACCGCCAATCATATGAGTGCACCTTACCAGGCTATGAAGGCGTCTGATGGTTACTTTGTGATGGGCGCTACCAATCAAAAACTATGGAAGCTGCTGTGCGACAAAATTGTTCGCCCTGAATTATGTGAAGATGCGCGTTTTAAAACCAATCCACTTAGACTAGCCAATCGTTTAGAACTCGCAACTGAACTAGAAAAAACGTTTGTCACCAGAACGAGCCACGAATGGGTAGATGATCTACTCGCTGCTGGCATTCCGGCAGGTCCTATTAATACCTATCCTGAAGCCTTTGATAGTGATCATGGTCGTCACCGCAAAATGCGCATGGACATTGATCATCCGATTGAAGGTACTGTTCCCAATATTGGTTTTGCAGTCAAGCTGATGGGCACACCACAGCAAGTCAGAAAACATCCTCCTTTACTGGGTGAACATACTAGTGAAGTCTTGGCAGAGCTCGGAATCGCAGGTGAAGAACTAACAGCACTTCAGGTAGGTGGTGCATTTGCGCCTTAAGCGCCTCTTGCCGTGCCATAGGGCAACTGAAATACAAACTTTGCACCGCCATCAGAGCTTGCTTCATACCCAATCGTGCCTCCATGGCGGCCAATAATATGTTTGCAAAGCCAAAGGCCTAAGCCCATTCCAGACCCTTTGGTGCTAGAGAGTAATTCAAATAAGTGGGACTGCGCTTCTTCTGATAATCCCGCACCATTATCGGCAACAGAAATTTGTATGCCAGCATCAGTGTGGACACCTTCAATCGTGATACGCTTGTCGATCGGGTTCGCAGAGGCTAAAGCATCGATTGAATTATTGATTAAGTTCAATAGGACCTGCTGTACTTCACTAGCATTAGCACTGGCGCTTAAATTGGGAGCTAAACGCAGGATCACCGCAATATTTTTTGCTGTGAACTCAGGTTTTGCGATATTTAAAACAGTTTGAATTAAATCAGCAAGGTCCACTCTAGAGCCGCTTACTTGACTATCAGAGAAAATCGATCTCAAGGAGCGAATAATCCTGGATGCACGCTGATTATCCGAGAGTAAGGACGCTAATATCTCACTTTGTAGCTCGGGGTTTAACTCACCTTCTGCGAGTTTCTTTTGCAAGAACTGAATATTTAAACTTGAAGCACCAAGTGGCTGATTGAGCTCATGGGCAATAGATGCAGATAAGGCGCCGGTACTAGCGCTCTTATTGGCTTTAAGTAATGAACCGATTAACTGCTCCCTCTCCATCAGAAGCCGCTTAATTTCTTCGTTTTCAGTTTGAGATTTCACATTGGCCGTAGCAATTTGCTCAGCCCAATAACCACCAATTGCAATATAAGAAAGCGTCGTCATCACTAACTGCCCGATCGTGAACAGAATCAGTATCTGAGGTATTTGCTCCACCTTCAAAATAGGCAAAGTTGAAACAGTTAAAACGGCGATTCGGGCTAAAGCAAATAATATCTCTGCGCAAGTAGCGTATTGCAAATAAAGCAATTGCCTAGATGGGGCCTGCTTCTTTTTATAACTAAGAATGATGATCTGCCAGCCATATAGGATGGTGGCAAGGCAACCCATAAATATAGTTCGAATTTCGAAATTTGCATTGATGCGCATGTATTCAAAGACAAGAATAAATACGATCACAGAAATGCCAAATCTAATTTTGAGCTTCTTGGAAATAGGTTTAATTAAGGATTGGCAAAACAGTGCCTGAAGCACAGCAGCGCTATAAAAAAAGGTATTGGCTATTGTGAAATTAACTTGAGGATTCTTAATATCGGTTAAGGTCACCATCCCAGACCCAAATATTAATAAACCAAAAATACTCATCACCAGAGAGAGCATCCAATATAAACTTGGTCTCACTAACCTCTGGGTCCGGTAATAGTGATAGACGCCCAAAAATAGACCCGTTTGAATAGTGGCCAAAATGAAGAAATAAATAGAGATCAAAAGCTTCATGACTGAATCGTACAACGGCAGGCCTAATCCTCAAATAAATTCATCTAGAGGCGCTTTATGACATTCCTGAAATAAGTAGCCATTACAATAAAGATAATCAATTTATTCAGAA
>CAIVXR010000204.1 GCA_903909925.1 uncultured beta proteobacterium
CTTCAGCAGTCACTGCAGGCTTAATGTGATCTTCTTCGCCAACTGAGACGCCCCCTGAAGTAATAATCAAGTCGTGATCCTTACTCGCTTTACGTAGGGCTTGACGAGTTGCATCTAAACGATCGGGAACAATACCTAAATCTGTCGCATCACAACCTAAAGACTTAAGACATGCTAGCAAGGTGTCGCGATTGGAGTTATAGATACCGCCTGGTTTTAGAGGCTCGCCTGGCAAAGCCAGCTCATCACCCGTAAAAAATGCTGCCACTTTTACACGACGCTTTACATTGAGATGGGTTAAGCCAGCAGAAGCTGCTACACCTAATTCTTGAGGACGTAAAAATGTTCCTGCAGTTAGAGCTATTTTGCCCGCCGTGAGATCCTCGCCACGGCGACGTATCCATTGGCCTAATGTAGGCGAAACATTGACTTGAACTTGGTCTGCAGCCCCTTCAGCAATGGCGCAATCTTCTTGCATCACAACCGCATCCGCACCTGGTGGTATGGGTGCACCTGTAAAGATTCTTGCTGCTGTGCCAGGCTCTAGCTGGGTACCAACTGAACCAGCCGGAATGCGTTGCGCTATTTTCAGAATTTGTCCAGCAGGAGCAGTATCAGCAGTTCTGACTGCATAACCATCCATAGAAGTATTATCCAGCGGCGGAACATCTACCAAACTATTGACATTTTCTGCTAGCACACGCCCCAGTGTTGCTTGCATCGGAATACTTTCGCTCTCGCTGACTGACTTTGCATGGGACAGCAAGTGGTCTAGAGCCTGCTGTGCGGTCAACATCGGTGGCTTATTGATCATATTTTTATGACAATCTAACGAACGTGTACTGTGATGAAATCTTTAACTTGATTTACATCAGCGTCAATATTTTCAACGCGTTGCGACTGAGACTTGATATCTTTAAATGCAGGCGGACATTCAGCAGGACGGCCCAAAGCTTCTTGGATCGTTTCTTCAAACTTAATGGGTAATGCAGTTTCAAGAACCAACATAGGGATACCTGCTTGCAAGTGCTTGCGAGCTACTTTTACGCCATCTGCCGTATGTGTATCGATCATGGCACCGTAGCGTTGATCAACATCTCGAATGGTTTCTAGGCGATCCTCGTGCGTACTACGACCAGATTGAAAGCCATATTGACCAAGCTCTTTAAAGACTGCTTCTTTGGAGATATCAAATCCACCCGCTTGATCAACTTGCTTAAACATGGCCGCAGTAGCTTTGCCGTCTTGGCCCATAAAATCAAACACAAAACGCTCAAAGTTGCTAGCTTTAGAAATATCCATCGAAGGACTAGAAGTATGCAATGTCTCATCCGACTTGCGTGCACGATAGACGCCCGTACAGAAGAATTCATCCAGCACATTATTTTCGTTGGTGGCAACAATGAGGTGTTCAATAGGTAAACCCATCATGCGAGCGATATGACCAGCACATACGTTACCAAAGTTACCCGAAGGCACAGTAAACGAGACTTTCTCGGAGCTAGACTTGGTAGCTAGGAGATAGCCTTGGAAGTAGTACACCACTTGAGCAACTACACGACCCCAATTAATAGAGTTCACAGTGCCAATTTTGTTCTTAGCCTTAAAAGCATGATCATTACTGACCGCCTTAACGATATCTTGGCAATCATCAAAAACACCAGCCACTGCTAAGTTAAAAATATTGGGATC
>CAIVXR010000205.1 GCA_903909925.1 uncultured beta proteobacterium
CCCATAAATAGAATAGCTAGATCTGCTTCATGTTTGGTGTTTACTAGATCAATGATCAGGCGAGTTACTGCAGTAATAGCCACATAGATCAAAAACCGCACCGGCATATGGTTGGTCTTGAAATAAATGCCTACCATGGCGCCGATCTCTAAATAGATGAACAGCAGTAGTAAGTCTTCAATAGAGGCAGCACCTTTGCTCACCATCCCCATGAAGGCGACTGCAGAAGACCAGACAGTTGCAGCCCCAATGCCAAATAATGCGATTCGATGAAATAGGGAGACAAAAAGATTGCCAATAGGTACTGTCCATTTTTCAACGATAGCCTCTATCTTGGAGGCATCTTTGGGTGAGTTTGGGGTCATGCTCATACTGGTCTCCAGTTTTCTAATACATTCGTACCAGTATATTTCTCAATTGGGCATACATGAGCAAAAAGGGGCATAAAGCCCCTTTTGTTGAGAGTGTTAACTTTGGCTATCCTAAACTGTCGGCCCAAATATTATGAGCCCAGCCCCAGGCATAAACACCCTCGAGCGTAGATGGCGCTGGTGATAACCCGCCAGATCCTGGAACAGCCTTAAAGGTCTTTTCAGCAGG
This sequence comes from uncultured beta proteobacterium, assembly GCA_903909925.1. Classification (GTDB taxonomy): domain Bacteria; phylum Pseudomonadota; class Gammaproteobacteria; order Burkholderiales; family Burkholderiaceae; genus Polynucleobacter. The sequence goes on from CAIVXR010000205.1 coordinate 601, forward strand.
GTTGTATTGGTGAACGCTAGCAACGTGAACGACTTCACGTTCATTCACGAAGCTGTAGCAGGTATTGGTGAGAACAGGCGCTGGATTGATTTCCCAGCCGCTGAGCTCAGCCACAATTGCAGCGGCCGCTACTTTGGCATGTTGATTAGCCATATGACCCGACTTGGGCATTGCTGGTGCAACTTGAATTGAGTCACCCAAAACATGGATATCTTTTTGAGCAGTAGATTCAAAGTTAATAAAATTCACATTCACCCAGCGACCATTTGAATTTGCCAAGCCTGTCTTAACTGCAATTTCACCAGCACTCATCGCAGGCAGTAAATTCAATACGTCAGCCTTGATATCCTCTTGAACTTCAAGCTTGATTGTTTTGGTTTTTGCATCAACCGCAGTGACATTATGTTTTGGCAAGTATTCAATAATTCCAGAATATTGCTCTGCCCACACTTTTTTAAATAGCGCACCCTTCGATGTCACATCCTGGTTGGCATCCAAGATCAATACCTTAGATTTAGGCTTATTCTTCTTCAGGTAGTTGGCTACTTGGCAAGCACGCTCATATGGGCCAGGAGGGCAGCGGTAGGGCGCCTCTGGAATGCTCAGTGCAAAAGTGCCGCCATCACGCATGGATGCCAACTGCTTATGAAGCGCAACGGTCTCAGGACCAGCCTTCCAGGCTTGCAATGTGACACCTGCTTTGTTTGCTTGCGCCAAGCCTTCGATGCTATTCATCATCAAAGTGATTCCAGGGGAAACAATGGCCTTATCGTAGCGTAAGGTTTTACCTGAGGCCAGCTTAACGGTTTTTTTATCTGCATCAATACTGGCAACGCTATCTTGAATGATGTTGATGCCATGGCGCTTGCTCAGATTGTCGTACGGCGAAGTGAGCTCTGCTAAAGTACGTGATCCACCCACAACTAAATTAGATAGCGGGCAAGAAATAAATGCAGCATTTGGCTCAATGAGCGTTACTTTGGCAGTGTTATTCGAAAACAGACGCAAGTATTTAGCAGCAGTAGCGCCGCCATAACCACCGCCGATGACTAGAATTTCTGCTTTTTGTAAATTAGCGCGAGCTTGGCCAGAGAAGCTTGCAAGTAAACCAAGTGCTCCTGCGCTTTGACCAATAAAGTGTCGACGATCCATGATGGGCTTCCTTATTATTTCTTGCCAAGCTGATTGGCGATAGTTTCGAGTTGCTCGTCAGAGTAGCCTTTGGCTAACTGCGGCATGATAGTTCCCTCACGAGCACCAGATTTAAATGCTTTTAATTGAGTCAGCATTTGCTCGCTAGTAAGAGTATTGATTAGGGGCATTCCACCATCAATCACACCTTTGCCGTCAGTACCGTGACAGTTAGCGCAGGTAGCGGCAAGGCTGCGTTTGTATAAATTGCTGGCATCAGCGTTTTGCGCAAGGGCAAGACCACTCCAATGGCTCGAGCCGATATAGAGTATTGCTAAGATTGCGGGTTTGAGATACTTTGCTCGCATGGGGTCCATCTCCATTTGGTTTATTGCTAAATAATATATTTTGTTTTCACTTGGTAGCATCTTAAACAAGAAGCCCTGTCAAAAGTGAGATTTGCCTCAGATTCGTTTTTCATAAGCTCATACAAGAAGAGCTTAAATCTATTTTTATCAGACCTTCGTGCATACCTATAAACTATAGGGATGCGAGGTCTATTTTCTTACCGTTCTGCTCTCCTAATACTGCTTATAGGTGTATTTACCTATCTTTATGGCTTAGATAGTCGATTTGCGCCAAAAAATGGGGATGAGTATCCCTATATACATATAGTTCGCATGACTGCTCAGACTGGCAATTGGTTGCCCCTGCAATCCGAAATGGAGGGGATCAAAAATACCAAACCACCCCTCATTTTTTGGCAAGGAATTGCCAGCACTCATTGGTCAAGTCAATGGTCGCTCGCTAATCTACGTTGGCCTAGTGTTTTGTATACCGGCCTTACTGCTTTTTTCTTATTCTTAGCAGTGCGTCGCTTTAGCGGTAAAACCCAAACTGGTTTATTAGCCGCTTTAGTATGGCTTTCATTCTTTGCTACTTATCGTTATGGGCGCCCATTCCTAGCCGATCCACCAGAAGTCTTTTGGGTCAGCTTGCCATTCATGGCGCTTTTGTATTGGGGTAAGTGCGCCTTTGAATCCAAATTCTTTTTCCCACTATTGGCTGGTATTTGCTTTGGTCTGGCGCTATTTGCCAAATCCTTTGCTTATATTGCGCCAGCTACTTTCGCTCTGGGCCTTTATTACTGGCGCTGGCGGCAGTGGAGTATTCCTCAGACTTTGATTCATGATCTTTATAAGGTCTGCATCGCCGGCATATTGGCCCTAGCAGTATTTGCTTTGTGGTTTGCTATTGATCCAAATCCAGAAGCCGTTTGGCAAGAATTTGTTCTAGGTGAGAACGCTGGAAAATTTGCCGCACGAAACTCTAACTATTTACTAGATCTTATTCGTGGCGGCGACAGTATTTGGTTATTACTTTTAACCACATTAGCAAATGCAGGTTTATTTACTTTCGTATTGATTTCTACTTTATGGCAATGCTGGCGTGAACGGCGCTTCTGCAGTTTTGAAGAAGTTCTCTTGCTATTACTGATTGTGGCATTTTTTGTTGTGTTTGCTATACCCAGTCAACGCTCTGGCCGATATCTATTACCAGTCATGCCCGCATTTGCTGCCTTGATTGCCCTTCATTGGGAGCGCTTGCCTTTATGGGGATTTCGGATTGCGCTAATCCTACAGTTAGTTGTTCTTTCGCTTCTGTTGTGGGTTGGTGGTAACTTGCAATTCTCTAGCTCGATGGGCGAAGCTAGTTCATGGACTTACTCTTACTGCCATTGGATATTAATGGCTGGCAGTCTTACGATTGCTCTAATAGGTTTATGGAGGCTCAATAGTACGAAGACACTTGCATTGGCAGGATGTTTTCTGACATATTGCGCGCTAACCAGTAGCCTGGCCCCCTTAGAAGGAAGTCTCGGACGCTACTCACCAGAGACGATAACTCAAGTGCAGGGCAAGGATGTTTGGGTTCCTTGTGACTATCGGGCTAAAGATGAAGAGTATCGATTGCTATTACCCGGCGCCAAGTTGCATGGCTACTTGGCTAAAGATGCGATTGATGTGAGTGGTCTGACAGGTTCTTATCCGCTTGTCGCAGTCCATGCACCGCTCGGAAGTACTCCTATACTTTGTGATTCTTGTGAGATAGTAGGAAGCAGAATGGAAATGCGAGCTCGACATTCCAATGAAGAGATCATTGAGATCTTGCAGGGTCATGCAAGTAAACATCTCTTTGTAAATGAATATTTAGTTGCAACGCCAGCGATTGCTCCCGATCTCGCTAATATTAAGGATGTTTGTAGATGAGTCGTGTTATTGCCTTGTGTTTTTTATTGCTAGCTGCGGTGATCGGCTTTTTGCATATTGATAGTCGTCCGCCTTGGACTCCTTTTGCCGTTAATGCAGCGGCCCCAGCTGAAGAAGAATTAGATACGCTATCAATTCCCAAATCGAAAAATCAAACTGTTCCGAGTAAAGTCAGTATTGCAAGCCCGATTAGCACATGGTTGCCAGAAACAGGCGCCGCTTCAGTTCATGCCGCATCTTTGATTGCATTAAAGGACGGCACTCTTCGGGCTTTTTGGTTTGCTGGTAGTCGTGAAGGTGCAGCAGATGTTGTGATTAATAGTGCAGTCTTTGATCCAAAGTCAGTTAATTGGAGTGCTCCTACTGTTGTCATAGATCGAGTCAGCGCTGAAAAAGGTTTAGCGCGTTATATCGCCAAACTAGGAAATCCAGTTCCCGCCAGAATGGCAGATGGGCGCTTGCAATTATTCTTTGTTACGGTTTCGATTGGTGGCTGGGCAGGTAGTTCAATTTCTAGCATAGTTTCGGATGACGAAGGTTTGACTTGGAATGCTCCACAGCGCCTGATCAGCTCACCCCTGATGAATTTGAGCACCTTAGTTAAGTCACCCGCGATTGCTTTTGCTGATGGCCGCTTGGGTTTGCCTGCCTATCACGAGTGGATAGGGCGCTTTGGAGAATTTTTAAGAATCGATGCTGGGCAAGTGATTGATAAGCGTCGCATGAGCTCAGGTCGCAGCGCAATTCAGCCACTAGTGTTGGTAAATAATTCTCAAGATGCAACCGCGTATTTCCGTCAAACCAGAAGTGCAGGTCAAGCAAAGCAAGTACCCATTAGTCAAACACAAAATGCGGGCCAATCCTGGCAGGCAGGCACTGATTTACCCATTGCTAATCCTAATTCTGCAGTCACTGGCTTACAACTCAATAGCGGTGCGAGCATTTTGGTGCTCAATAATATTGAAACAGGGCGATATCGTTTGGTCTTGATGATGACTGATGCTAAATCTGGGCAGTGGCAAACCATCGAAGTGCTAGAAGATGATGAAGCCTTGCCAGATGATCAGCGCAAGGAATTTTCTTATCCATACCTCATTAGTCTTGATGGTAATGATGCGCATTTAGTCTATACCTGGGATCGCAAAAAGATTCGGCATCGATATTTCTCTGGCGCTTGGTTAAGGCGCGCTCAAAGCCAGCTTGGCGCTGCACCAGTAGATGCCAACTCTCAGGAGGCTAAACAATGAATAACCTAATACAAACTCTTGCCTTGATTGAGATGTCTATTACTTGCGCAGCAATAATCACATTATTATTACAAAAGATATCTCCTCAAGAGTTTCCATGGATTGCAAAAGTAATGTTGATCCTATTATTGAGCAATCTCTTTTTCTGGCCATTAGGTCTTGGTATGGAATTACCCCTCTCTGCTTATGTGAGGGGTGTTATTGGTGACTTGAGTATTGTTACTACCTTATTGCTTTGGACTTCATTGCTACCCTTAAGCAAGCCTACTCCATTGGCATTGAAGTTTGCCGTAGCTTGCATCGCTATTATTTTCTACCCACTGGCCTTAGGCCTTGGTATGTTCGATCCCTACGCCTGGGGATATGGCTCAAGCCTATTTTTTATTGGAGTCTTGCTCTTTGCAACTGTGTGCGGTCTAGCCAATTGGAGTAAGGGTGTTTGGATTATTGCTATCGCTATTCTTGCGTGGGCAGCTCATTGGCATGAGTCTGCCAATCTGTGGGATTATTTATTAGATCCATTCTTGGCTATCTGGGCTGTGATTGCCTTACTTAGAGCGCTCTATAGCAGGCGCCGAGATAAAGCCCGCTCTGGTTATTTATTTAGACCAGGTTAAGAAAGTTAGATTGGTCGTTCACCCCTCAGAAAGAAAAAAGCCAGCATATTGCTGGCTTTTTATCTGATGCAGTAAATGCTTAGTCTGGAATATTCGATTTACGAATAATCGGACCCCATTTATTAACTTCTGCCTCAAGGTGAGACTTTAAGCCATTTGGAGTCATCTTCTCTGGTGAGACGATATCAATATTGGCATCCTCCAAACGTTTCTTAACATCTGGGGAGTTCAAAGCTTTCTTCAAAGCAGCATTGAGCTTATCCAAAATAGGTTTTGGAACGCCTTTTGGTGCGTACATACCATGCCACACTTTCACTTCAAAACCTTTCAGACCTTGCTCATCCAAAGTCGGTACGTTTGGAATAGCAGGCAAGCGTTTCATAGTAGTAGTGCCATAAGCCTTGACGCGACCATCTTTAATGTAAGGAATAGTTTGCGTTGTTTGGTCACAAAGGAGATCTACTTGACCACCCAACAGGTCTGTCAAAGCAGGACCAGTACCTTTATAAGGGATGTTGGTGAGTTTTACGCCCATACGACTTTGGAATAACAGACCGCACAGTTGAGAAACTGCGCCTGGACCCGCATTGGCCATCGTGATTTTTGAGCCATTCGCCTTGATATAAGCCTCTAACTCTTTGAAGTTGTTTGGCGGAAAATCTTTTTTACCTAAAAGCACCATTGGCACGTCAGCTACTTGACCAATATATTCAAAGCTAGTCAGAGGATCGTAGGGAAGTTTGTCATACAGTGCATTAGCTGTGGCCATTCCCATGTGATGCAAGTAAATGGTGTAGCCATCTGGTGCAGCACGCGCTACCTTAGTAGATGCAATTGTGCCGCCTGCGCCGTTGACGTTCTCTACTACTACTGTTTGCCCTAAGGCTTGGCCCATTGGCACTGCAATCAAGCGTGCAACAGTATCGGTTGGTCCACCAGCAGCAAATGGCACGATTAAGCTAATCGATTTGGTTGGCCAATCTTTTTCCGCTAGCGCATTACCGCTTAGAAGTGCGCCAGCAGTGAGCGCAACAGTGATACCTGAAAAAAAGAAATTTTTAATCTTCACTTTAATCTCCATCTTTTTATGTTGAGCAATTTTGCCACTATTAGAGGCTTTTGGGGAGGGGTAGTGCCTAGTATTTACCAGCTATGGCCAGCGTTCTTTTGGCTAGTAAAACTACTGGACGGTCAATCATGCGCCCATCAAGCTTCACGGCAGCCCCTTTTGATACTTTATCGGCTTCAATGACCCGTTGGGCCCAAGCTATCTCTTCCCCGGAGGGCATGAAAGCAGCCTTGACGATACCTACTTGTTTAGGATGAATGCACAGCTTCCCGCCAAAACCCATCCGTTTGGCGCGCTCAGCGTCATCTTGAATGCGGACTACATCATCAGTGGTGGGCGTAACCCCATCAATTGGAGGGGCAATCTGGGCTACTCGAGATGCCAAGACGATTTGATAGCGGGCTGTATGCAGTTCGCTTTCTTGTGAGTCGCACACCATGCCAAGGTCTGCCTGCAGGTCAAGATTACCTAGAGCAAGACGAATCACCTGGTTGGCGTTGGCTATTTCACGAAGATGATCTAGGCCAATAGCAGTTTCAATCATGGGAATTAGAGCAGTATTGGGCAACACCAGTGCAGCACCATTCATTTCATCAGCAGACTGACTCTTAGGAATCAGCAAACAAGCAACGTCAAGCTCTTGAGCTAGGATTAAGTCAGCAGAATAAAACTGACTGCCAGGGGAGTTACTCCGAATGACTAGGCGCTTCTTTTGTTCAGCAGTAAAGTTGGGCCAAGCTACTCGAATCGCATTGCGAGCAGTTTCTTTATCTTCGGCAGCAACCGCATCTTCCAAATCAATAATGACGCCACCAGCACCGCTATCTAATGCTTTTATAAAACGCTCAGGGCGAGTGCCTGGCACAAATAAAAAGTTACTGCAAAAACCTAAAGGAGTATCAAGTGGATTCATGGGGGCTAATGGCTAGTAAGTAGAAGGCCTATCTTGGCCTGTTTGCGAATATTCCACAAGAGATCAATTGCTTTACTCATCTGTTCAGGGCTAGCGCCACCACTAAAAGCAGCAAGGCGCATCGCCTTATCAGTAATCTCGGTACGGCTTAAAGTATTTCCAGGATCGCCTTTAGGCTCATCAACTCGACCATCCAAAATTTGGCCATTGTTTAAATGTACTTTGACTTTACCTATCCAGCGTTGCGGATAGGCGCTATCTACTTCAGGATCAAGGGTCATCGTGACACGATCACGGAAGAGACAAACGGCATCATCATGAAAGTGGGCATCAAATTCTTGTAGGCCAGCAAATTGATAGTGGGCAATTAAAGCTAGTACAGTACCCATTGAAAACTTAGATTGATGAACAGTTGCTGGGTCGGTGACAGGGCCCAAGACATCAATCGCACCTTGATGAACTAGAGTTTCTACTTTAGCGATATCGCTAGGCTTAAGCTTATTGGCTAGCATCACTTGCAAGAGCGCATCAGCAGCGGGGTGAGTATGACGACAGCAAGCATGATATTTAAAGCTTGTTTCTATTAAAGTCCAGCGACTACCTAAACGATCAATCAGTTTTTTTGGATCGGCATCGCTAGACATACCAGCAGCTAAACCTTGCTTACCTTCAAGGATATGTTCAGCGCCAGTAAAACCTGCTTGGGCGATATAGGCTGACATCAGTCCTGTTGCAGCAGCATGGGCAGTATGCAATTGTTTAGAGTCTGCAGCATCACGCAAAAACTCCCAAAGACCAGCAGACTGTGTACCAGCAGAACCAAAGGCATGCAGCATTTGTGCGGGCGATAGCTTCAGAAGTCTACCCACAGCAGCAGCGGCAGCA
>CAIVXR010000206.1 GCA_903909925.1 uncultured beta proteobacterium
AATCTCGCCGCGGTTAGCAATCAAAATTTTCTTAAACATGTTTGTAGTCATGATTTGTCAGCGCCTTTACAGGGGAATGTTGCCGTGTTTACGCGCAGGATTCTTCAAGTCTTTATCTTTTAACATTGCCAAGGAGCGTGCGATACGTTTGCGGGTTTCATGCGGCAAAATGACATCGTCAATATAGCCACGACGCCCTGCTACAAATGGGTTTGCAAATTTAGATTTATATTCAGCTTCACGGGCTGCAATTTTCTCTGGATCAGATTTTTCTTCCCGGAAAATTATTTCTACAGCACCCTTTGGGCCCATTACTGCAATTTCTGCAGATGGCCACGCAAAGTTCACATCCCCGCGTAAATGTTTAGATGCCATCACGTCATAGGCACCACCGTAAGCTTTACGGGTAATCAGAGTGACTTTAGGTACCGTGCAATCTGCATAGGCATAGAGTAATTTCGCGCCATGTTTAATAATGCCGCCATACTCTTGTGCAGTACCCGGCATGAATCCTGGAACATCAACCAAAGTTACCACTGGGATATTGAAAGCGTCGCAGAAGCGCACAAAACGGGCAGCCTTAATGGAGGCTTTAATGTCTAAACAACCAGCCAACACCAAGGGCTGGTTAGCTACGATACCGATAGAGCGGCCTTCCATGCGAACAAAACCAATCACAATATTTTTGGCATAGTCAGGCTGAAGTTCAAAAAATTCACCATCATCGGCGATCTTCCTAATTAACTCTTTCATGTCATAAGGTTGATTGGGGTTTGATGGAACCAGTGTATCTAGTGAAAAATCAGGCTCTTCAGTCCGATTAGCCCCTTTAATCAGCGGCGGCTTTTCTCGATTTGAGAGAGGCAGGTAGTTAAAGAATCTACGCAACATCATGATGGCATCTACATCATTATCAAAGGCTAAATCACATACACCAGAGACCGTTGAGTGTGTGAGTGCACCGCCTAATTCTTCTGAAGTAACATCCTCATGAGTAACCGTCTTCACCACTTCTGGGCCAGTCACAAACATATAAGAACTGTCTTTCACCATGAAGATGAAATCGGTCAGCGCTGGCGAATACACAGCGCCTCCTGCGCACGGGCCCATGATTAAGGAAATCTGGGGAATTACACCTGAGGCGGTTACATTGCGTTGGAAGATTTCTGCATAGCCTCCTAAAGAAGCTACTCCTTCTTGAATTCGTGCGCCACCAGAATCATTTAAACCAATTACTGGCGCTCCAACTTTAAGGGCCTGATCCATGATCTTACAAATCTTTTCAGCATGGGCCTCTGACAAAGATCCGCCTAACACTGTGAAGTCTTGTGAAAATACAAATACGAGGCGACCATTAATCATGCCGTAACCAGTCACCACACCATCCCCTGGAACTGTTTGATCTGCCATTCCAAAATCATGGCAACGGTGCTCTACAAACATGTCCCATTCTTCAAAAGTTCCAGCATCGAGAAGGAGTTCAATACGCTCACGGGCAGTGAGTTTGCCCTTAGCATGCTGAGCCGCAATCCGCTTTTGCCCGCCACCCAATCGGGCAAGCTCACGCTTTGCTTCTAGCTGTTGAATGATTTCCTTCATGACCTACTCCTTAGAAAAATTCATGCCCCATGGATTCTAGTAAGCGTCTTGCCGCTACTGAAGCTGCCATAGTTCCCTGATTTACCTGTGTAATTAAGATTGGTAGAAGCTCTTGAACTGCTGCATTGTTGCGAAAGGCGCTCTTTAAGCCAGCATCAATGCGATCCCACATCCAGGCGCCTGCTTGCTGCTTACGACGGCTTTCAAACTTGCCATTTGCCTTTTGCAGCTTTTCAAAATGCATTACCTTCTCCCAAAGTTCGGGCACACCTTTACCCTCGAGTGCACTTAAGGTCATTACCGTGGGATGCCAAAATTCTTGATCGTGTGAGGCATGGTCTGGATTGCCCTGAAAGCCAAGCAAGCGCAAAGAGCTTGTAATAAATAATTGCGCCCGCATTGCGGCATCAGGATCAATATCGACTTTATTAATTGCAATGAGATCGGCAATCTCCATCACGCCTTTTTTGATGGCCTGAAGATCATCACCGGCATTGGGCAACTGCATCAGCAAGAACATATCGGTCATACCAGCAACCGCAATTTCGCTTTGGCCAACACCGACCGTCTCAACAATAATGACATCAAAACCTGCCGCCTCTGCAACCAGCATAGCTTCACGGGTTTTCTCTGCAACGCCACCCAGCGCTCCTGAGGATGGGCTTGGTCTAATGAAGGCATCTTCTAAAACTGAGAGCCGCTCCATACGGGTCTTGTCACCCAAAATAGATCCACCAGACAAACTCGAAGATGGATCAATCGCCATCACGGCAACCCGATGGCCTTTTTCAATTAAGTACAGTCCAAGAGCTTCAATGAGAGTCGATTTACCAACACCTGGAACTCCTGAAATTCCCAAACGAAAGGAATTACCAGTCTTTGGTAATAAGGTATTGAGTACCTCATCCGCACGTTTGCGATGATCTAAGCGTGTAGATTCAAGCAACGTAATAATCTTTGCCAAAGCGCGTCGCTGTTTAAGCGATGGTGCGCTCGTGAGATCACTCACTAAGATCTGATCAGCGGCTTGGAGCATGCAATGGAATCCGAGTTAGGCAGATTTGATGGATTTGCGAATCTGCTCAAGCACATCCTTCGCTGAAGCTGGGATAGGAGTGCCTGGGCCATAAATACCTTTCACACCGGCTTCGTAAAGAAACTCGTAATCTTGTCTTGGAATCACTCCGCCCACAAAGACGATGATGTCATCAGAACCTTGTTTTTTGAGTTCTGCAATGATGGCAGGTACTAGCGTCTTATGGCCTGCAGCTAAAGTAGAAACACCTAAGGCATGCACATCATTCTCAATCGCTTGGCGTGCGCACTCTTCAGGCGTTTGGAATAAGGGGCCAATATCAACGTCAAAGCCCAAGTCTGCATAGGCTGTAGCAACTACCTTAGCACCCCGATCATGTCCATCTTGGCCAAGCTTGGCGATCATCACGCGTGGGCGACGACCAAATTCTTTTGCAAAGTCGGCAATTTCTACTTTGAGTTTTTCCCAGCCCTCGGCTGAGTCATAGGCAGCTGCATACACTCCGGTCACCTTTTGAGTATCAGCGCGATGGCGCCCGTAAATTTTTTCCAATGCATCAGATACTTCACCCACAGTGGCACGTAAACGGATGGCATGAATAGCCAATTCCAATAGGTTCCCGGTGTTATCTTCAGCGGCTTTTGTTAATGCTTCTAATGCAGCTACTACTTTATTGCTATCACGCTTTGCTCTAATCTCTTTTAAGAGCATTACTTGACCTTCACGAACACGATCGTTATCAATCATTAAGACATCAACGAGATCTTCTTTATCCAGTTTGTATTTATTGACACCAACAATGACATCCGCACCAGAGTCAATCTTGGCTTGTTTTTCAGCAGCAGCAGCCTCAATCTTCAGCTTAGCCCAACCACTTTCTACAGCCTTGGTCATACCGCCCATGGCATCCACTTCTTGAATAATTTCCCAAGCCTTGTCTGCCATCTCTTGCGTGAGTTTTTCCATCATGTAAGAGCCAGCCCAAGGATCAATTACGCTCGTAATATGCGTTTCTTCCTGAAGAATTAACTGGGTATTGCGTGCAATGCGACTAGAAAACTCGGATGGTAAAGCAATTGCCTCATCAAAAGAATTGGTGTGTAAAGATTGTGTTCCACCAAATACAGCCGCCATGGCTTCAACAGTTGTTCTCACGACATTGTTATAGGGGTCTTGTTCCGTTAATGACCAGCCCGATGTTTGGCAATGGGTACGCAACATTAAAGACTTTGGATTCTTTGGCTCAAATGACTTCATGATCCGCCACCACAATAATCTGGCAGCGCGTAATTTAGCGACCTCTAAATAGAAGTTCATGCCAATCGCAAAAAAGAATGACAAACGACCTGCAAAGCCATCAATATCTAATCCTTTGGCAAGTGCTGTTTTGACATACTCTTTACCGTCAGCCAATGTAAAAGCCAATTCCAGAACTTGATTAGCGCCAGCTTCTTGCATGTGATAACCAGAAATGGATATCGAATTAAATTTAGGCATGTGCTTGGCGGTGTATTCAATGATGTCGCCAATAATGCGCATGGAAGGCTCTGGTGGATAAATATAGGTATTGCGCACCATGAACTCTTTCAGAATATCGTTCTGAATCGTGCCAGACAATTGCTCTTGCTTGACACCTTGCTCTTCACCAGCAACGATATAACCAGCCAGTACCGGTAATACAGCGCCATTCATGGTCATCGAAACAGAAACTTTATCTAATGGAATGCCATCAAACAAAATCTTCATGTCTTCTACCGAATCAATCGCAACGCCCGCTTTACCAACGTCGCCGGTAACGCGTGGATGGTCTGAGTCATATCCGCGGTGCGTGGCTAAATCAAATGCAACCGATACACCCTGGCCGCCAGCATCGAGTGCTTTGCGATAAAACGCGTTCGACTCTTGTGCAGTTGAGAAACCAGCGTACTGACGTATTGTCCAGGGGCGCACTGAATACATGGTTGCTTGGGGGCCGCGTAGGTATGGCTCAAAACCTGGCAAGGTATTGGTGTAATTTAAGTCTTGCGTATCTGCAGCGGTATAAAGCGCCTTAATGTGAATACCATCTGGAGTATTCCAACCAAGCTTCTCAGAATCGCCATTGGGGGCCGACTTCTGGGCAGACTTTTTCCAAGCATCCAGATTGGCCTCTGGAACTGCTGGCCAAGGACTTACTGACCGCTTCTTTTCTGAACTCACAAAACACTCCTGGTTGATTTTGTTGCGTTGCAGCTAACTGTGCTAATTCTGCTTGACTATTTAGAATTTGTCCAGCTATTATGTATACATAATTATGAATACAAAACTAATCAATAGACCTCTATATGAAGATGTAGCCGATAGGCTGCGAGAGCAGATATTTAGCAAGCTTTTGGCACCAGGAAGCTGGCTGGATGAACAATCCCTGGCGCTGCAATTTGGAATTAGCCGCACCCCAATGCGAGAAGCCATTAAGGCCCTAGCCTCAGAGGGTTTAGTAACCATGAAAATGCGTCGTGGCGCCTATGTAACGGAGGTAAATCGCGGCGATTTGGAACAAATTTATACCGTTTTGTCGCTACTAGAGAGTCAGGCAGCTCGGGAATCAGCCTTACAAGCAACTGAAGATGAGCTCAATCTCTTAGATCACCTCCACCACCGCTTAGAAAAGGCTGCAGCAGACCGAGATATAGAGCAATTTTTTGATATTAATGGCAAATTTCATGAGCTCATTCAAGAAATCGCTGGCAATCGCTGGATGAATGACGTTATTACCGATCTTCGAAAAGTTCTTAAATTACACCGTAAAGACTCATTAACCAGCACAGGAAGGCTGCAAAGCTCACTTCTTGAGCATCGAGAGATTCTTCAGGCAATTCTAAAGCGGGATGAATCAGCAGCTGAGGCGGCTATGCAAAAGCACTTTGCACGCAGCTTAGAAGCTATTAGATAATAATAAATACCTATAAATAACAACGGCTTAGATATGAATTCTAAGTTATTACTTTATATAAAGTCTTCCCAGACTTATTTCCTGACAACAAAGTTTCCAGGCAAAGAAGCCAGATATGCAGCGATATCTTGCATATCCGCATCAGAGAATGCTTGCACTTGTGAGCCCATGATGGCGTTATTACGACCATATTGAGGGTTGCTACCCCCTAATTTGTAGGCTTTTAGTGCGTAGTAAAGATAGTCAGCATGTTGCCCAGCCAGTTTTGGATAAATCGGCAGAATGGGTGCATTCAGTCCAGCTCCATGGCAAGAAGCACAATTGCCCTTCTCAACTAAAGCTTGGCCCTTATCTACGCTAGCAGCACTAGCAACATTCGCCAGCCCAAGACTAGAGAACAAAACTGCGGTGATTAGTGCAAATTTCATAAACGTATCTCAATCACTTCAATGGGTTTTTAGGTGAGCTGGCTGTTTGCGCAGCATAGTATTCGCCAAGGTCGGCCATATCCTGCTCAGAAAGACTGCCGGCAATAGCACGCATAGTCGGATGCTTTCTTTCGCCCTTCTTATATGCTGTTAATGCGCTTGCGATATAGGCCGCATTTTGACCACCAATCATCGGAACTTTATAGACTAAGGGATAGTCAGCGCGGTATTCTGGAATAGAGTGACAGCCAACACATAGCCATACTTTGGAATTTGCAGCTGCAGCGCTGCCTTTTACCTCATCAGCCTGAGCTGTAAATCCAGTAAGCGCTAAGGTAGCGGCCAGCAGGAATTGAGGAAGAATTGTTATTTTTTTCATAGGAATCAGTTTTATGAGCTTGATTTAAATCAACCTGCAAGAGTATAGCGGACTGAGCTCTCTAAAGACGTGATTTGGGCATTCTGAGATGCCAAAATCACTAAAAATTGATCAAAATGGCTAGGCTAAAGCGCTACCCAGTAAGATTGATCTTCTACTGAATATGGACCTCAAAATATGAGCAACGCCTATCTTGATCGCCTCAAATCCCTGGGAATTGAACTGCCTCCAGCCGGTCCACCAGCAGCTGCTTACGTCATGGCTAGAACTACTGGCAATACCGTTTTTTTATCTGGTCACATCGCCAAAAAAGATGGCAAGCCTTGGGTAGGAAAGCTTGGTAAAGATATGGATACCGAAACCGGAAAAGCTGCCGCAAGATCTATTGGCATTGATTTGATTGCCACATTACAAAATCATTTGGGCTCATTAGACAAAGTGAAACGCATCGTCAAAGTAATGGGCTTAGTCAATTCCACCGATCAATATACCGATCAACATTTAGTGATGAATGGTTGTTCAGAACTACTAGTCGAAGTATTCGGTGATGCAGGCAAGCATGCGCGTAGCGCATTTGGTGTTGCCCAAATTCCTTTAGGTGCTTGCGTTGAAATTGAATTAATCGCTGAGATTTAAAAACGCTTCAAATCAAATCGTGCAAGCTCGACGTTTGTATCAACATCTGCAACGTAAGCTTGATTATCTGTAGCAAAGATCTGCACTAGCTCAGGATGCTGATCCATAAAAGGCCTGCATACCATTTTCGGGATTGCCAAAATATCAGCGATGACCCTCTTTGAGAATGCAACTGGGTTACCCCGCTGTTGCCCCACCATTGGCAATACGACTTCTTTGTTATGCTCACGCCGCTCAAATTGCTTGAGCAATGCATCAATCTCCATAGCACCTACCAAAGGTTGATCACATAGGACAATCAATAGAACATCGTAATCGCTCTGCAAGGCCTCGAGCCCCATACGCACTGAAGATGCTTGGCCTTGCTTTGGGTTCGGGTTGTGTACAGTTTGGATCGGCAAGCCGAGATCTTTTTTAAGCTTGGCCAACTCCAATCCAATCTGATCTGAATAAAAACCTGTGACCACCAGAAATTCTGCTGGTGCAAATGCTGTAATTGAGTGGCAAAAAAGGCTGAGTAAACTTTGGCCATCCTTTTGCAGCAGGGCTTTGGGCGTTGATCCCAGACGACTACCCTCACCTGCGGCTAGTAAAAGGACTGCCAGGCGCAGGTTGGTAGAGAGGGATTGCTTACCTAATGATGTCATTAGAGTGATAATAAATAGGAAACTAGAAAAATAAACAATAAAGATTAATCACAGCATGAATAGCACCGATTTAAGCGTCCTTCGTTCTGCCGTCAGTTGGCTCAAAGCTGGCCACCCAGTAGCTATTGCTACGGTTGTACAAACTTGGGGATCTGCCCCAAGGCCCATTGGCTCTTGGCTTGCCATTCGCCAAGATGGTCAAGTTGCTGGCTCTGTTTCTGGTGGTTGTGTTGAAGATGACTTGATTCGCCGTGTACAAACTGAAATTCTGACCAAAGCTACCCCTGAAATGGTGGTTTATGGAGTGAGTCAACAAGAAGCTGCACGTTTTGGCTTGCCTTGCGGTGGCACCTTAAGACTTTTGGTTGAGCCAAAACCAGAGTTGGCAGTATTAGAGAAGTTGCTGGAGCAAATTTCTGCTCATCAAATTACCCGTCGCACAGTTAATTTCAGTTCTGGTAAGTCGATCTTGAGTGCAGGCTCTCGTTTAGATCAATTTGTTTGTAATGAGCAAGAGATGCAAACAACTTACGGACCACGTTGGCGCATGGTCATTATTGGCGCTGGGCAGCTCTCCCTCTACACAGCAGATTTTGCACTGGCATCTGACTTTGAAGTAATTGTGATTGATCCTCGTGAAGAATATGCAGAGGGAATAAATCGCGAGGATGTTACCTTCATCAAAGGTATGCCCGATGATGTCTTACTCGAAATTGGGGTGGATCAACATACTGCAGTTATAGCGCTCACGCATGACCCTAAGCTTGATGACATGGCGCTGATGGAAGCTTTAAAGTCCCCCGCTTTCTATGTTGGCGCACTAGGCAGTAAAAAGAACACTCAAAAACGCAAAGAGCGCCTCTTAGAGTTTGATCTAGGCCAAGAGCAAGTAGACCGACTCCATGGCCCAGTGGGTTTATATATCGGAGCACTAACTCCGCCAGAGATTGCAATATCGAT
>CAIVXR010000207.1 GCA_903909925.1 uncultured beta proteobacterium
CCGGGGTAGAGGCGCGCTTTCACAATGATTACTCCGAACTAAACCTTCGCAACCAAGTACAACGCGCTACCTTTGTTGGCCCTAATATGCACTATGCCGCTAAGGACTGGTGGGTAACTGGTGCTTGGCGCTACCAATTGGCAGGTGGCAACTGCATGGGTGGTGGCGAAGCTGAATGCTCTAACGCACGGGTATGGGATAGCCATACCGTCAATGAATTTATTGTCAAAGTTGGCTTTCCACTGAACTAAAGATAGACATGATCTGGAAACCCAACCCCTTTACGATTGTTGGCTTAGCCATGGTCAGTGCACCCATCATTGCTCATGCCAGAATTTATGTGACGGTAGAGCAGGTACAGAAAATACTCTTACCCCATAAACAACTGAGTCAAGCACCCATCATCATTAGCGAGGATTTACAAGAAAAGATGCGGGTGGCCTCCAGTATTCGACACCCCTTTCGGGGTGATCGCATCTGGAAAGCATCGGATGGTAGTTGGCTGATCATTGATGAAGTGATCGGTAAGCACGAGATGATTACTTATGCTGTCGCTATTAACCCAAACGGTAGTGTTTTAGGACTTGAGATTTTGGAATACGTTGAATCCTATGGTTATGAAGTAGCAGAGGCTGGGTGGCGTAAGCAATTTGTTGGTAAGACTGCGCATGATCCCATCAAACTCAATCAGGATATTCAGAATATTGGTGGCGCTACCCTTTCTTGTAAACATATTACTGATGGCGTAAAACGAGTAGCGGTCTTATATGACTTAGCATTGAAAACAAAATGATGGTTCGCTGCCAAGCCCTGCTTGGAACATTTGTAGAGATCTCTACTGACCAAGAAGATAGTCAAGCGGTAGATAAGGCATTTGCAGCAGTAAAACAGGTTCAAGACTTAATGGGCTTTCATAACCCTTTAAGTGAACTCAGTCAAATCAATCGCTGGGCACACCAAGTTTCTCTTGAGCTTCATCCCTGGACTGCAGAAGTACTTAGCATCGCCCAAGAGATTCATCAGCAATCCAATGGTTTATTCAATTGCGGCATTGGCCATCGGCTAGTAAGTGCTGGACTATTGCCACGCCACATCGATTTATCTAGACACAAACTCGGTGGCATCGAAGATATCTATTTTCTAGACTCACAGCTCATCAGTTCCAGCAAGCCCATCTGTTTAGATCTTGGGGGCATTGCCAAGGGCTTTGCAGTTGATAAGGCAGTGGAGAGTTTGATCTCTAATGGAATCGAATCTGGCTGCGTAAATGCTGGAGGAGACTTGCGGGTATTTGGAACATCTCCAAGCTCAGTACAAATTCGAAATCCAAGGATGCCAAACCAGTTAATCGACATTGGCTCATTACAAAATGGCGCCATTGCTACTAGTGGCTTGTACTTTTCCCGCAGAGATCAAGAGCAAAGCCACATCATCAATCCATTTGCACAAGATGAATCTGAAGTGCACCTCAGTTTTTCAGACTCTTATTCCATTTTGGCAAATGAATGTGTTTATGCAGACGCTCTCACTAAGGTCCTAGCGCTTTCTAGAGGACATACGCACCCTTGCTTTCATTACTTCTCTGCTCAGGCTATTAGGATTGCTGCATGAGTCGCCTAGGAAGGATGCCTAGCTGGCAAAGATCCTTTGTGATTACTGGCATGCTTGCCTGCTCCATTAGTGGAAGCCTCTATCTATTGGGCCATGAGTTTCATATTCAACGAACAGTGTTTGGTAATCGC
>CAIVXR010000208.1 GCA_903909925.1 uncultured beta proteobacterium
CCCAATCATTGATAGCGTAGCTGCTATCTCTGTTGGTATCTATCAAGGCACTGCCGTATTAGATCTAGACTACCCAGAAGATTCTTCCTGCGATACCGATATGAATGTCGTGATGACTGGCAAAGGCGGCATGATTGAAGTGCAAGGCACCGCCGAAGGTGCAGCCTTCTCCAGGCCTGAACTTAATGCCCTATTAGATCTCGCTGAGCAAGGCATTCAAGAACTTACCCAACTACAAATAGAAGCATTGAAGTAAGTCTATTTTGTTAGCTCCTTTATTAGCTCCTTCATTTTCTCAATAGTTAATGCAAAAGCTCGTTCTCGCTTCAAATAATGCTGGCAAGGTGAAAGAATTTCAGGCGCTCTTAGCGCCCTTTCACTTTGAAGTCATACCGCAAGGAGTACTCGGCATTCCACCAGCAGAAGAACCATACGACACCTTTGTTGAAAATGCCCTTACGAAAGCGCGTCATGCCAGTAGCGCGAGTGGTTTACCAGCATTAGCTGATGATTCTGGTATCTGTGCTCATGCTCTTGGCGATAGGCCTGGCGTACACTCTGCCCGCTATGCTGGTGAGCCTGCCAATGATGCTGCCAATAATCAAAAACTCATTTCTGAATTAAGTAATCAATCTGATCGTAGCGCCCACTATGTTTGTGCCTTAGTCCTAGTGAACAGTGCCGATGATCCCAATCCTCTCATTGTAGAAACAGGCTGGCATGGTGTCATCGTGAATGAAGCGCGAGGAGCCAATGGCTTTGGCTATGATCCGTATTTCTTCTTACCTGAACTCGGCAAGACTGCAGCAGAACTTGATCCTGTGCAGAAGAATTTAATTAGTCATCGTGGTCAAGCCTTACGCGAACTCATTAGTCAATTGCAGTTACGCTCTAAATCACTGTGATCAATTCTATTACGCTAACAGCCCTGCCACCTCTGGCTTTATATATTCACTTTCCCTGGTGTGAAAAGAAGTGCCCTTATTGCGACTTCAATTCGCATCAAATCAAAGATGTCTCGAGCTTGAACTCAAAACTTGCAGGTGGCTTTGATGAACAGCGCTATATCAATACCTTAATTACCGATCTTGAAACTGAGCTCCCTAATATCTGGGGTCGACAAGTTCACAGTATTTTTATTGGGGGTGGTACGCCAAGTCTGTTATCGGCTGCTGGCATGGATCAATTGCTAGGGGCGGTTCGTGCCCGCATTCATTTAGAACCTGATGCTGAGATCACGATGGAAGCTAATCCTGGCTCTGTTGAGGCAGAAAAATTTGCTGGCTTTGCTAAAGCCGGAATCAATCGAGTGTCTTTAGGTATCCAGAGCTTTCAAGATCAACAACTCAAAGCGCTGGGACGGATTCATAATGGGGCTGAAGCTAAGCGTGCAGTAGAGGTTGCACTATCTAACTTTAAGTCCGTTAATTTAGACCTCATGTATGGCTTACCCAATCAAAGTCTTGATGCAGCAAGATCGGATATGGAAACTGCCCTCTCATTTAAAACCCCTCATCTCTCGCTTTATAACCTCACGCTTGAGCCTAATACCTACTTTGCGAACTTTCCTCCCAAGTTACCCAGTGAGGATGAGATCGATGCGATCTTTGAGCAGAATCTAGAGCTACTCACTCAAGCAGGCTACCAGCGCTATGAAGTCTCTGCGTATGCCAAAAAAGGTCAGGAATGTAAACACAATCTGAACTACTGGCGCTTTGGTGATTACATTGGTATTGGTGCTGGTGCCCATGGCAAGATTTCTTATCCAGCAAAAATTACTCGTCAAGTACGAGAGCGTCACCCAGAAACGTATATGCTGGCAATCGAGACCAAGGGCAACGCCCTGATTGAATCGCGTGAGATCTTAGCTAAAGATCTTCCATTTGAATTTATGCTCAATACCTTAAGACTGACTGATGGCGTTGATACCAATACTTTTAGTGAGTGCACTGGCCTTCCCTTAAGCGTGATTAGCAAAGGGCTGCATGCAGCGAGTAAAAAAGGTTTGTTAGATGAGAACCCAAGCAAACTCAGGCCAACGACTTTGGGTTTACGCTATCTGAATAATCTACAAGAAATGTTCTTGGACTAAGCTTAGCTTACTTACCAGTCCAAACAGGTGGTTCACCTTTTAAGAAGGAAGCCACGCCGTTCTTAAAATCTGTACTGCCATAGGTTTCTCGAATCAGGTCTTCACAATCCGGCAGTTGATTAGCAATGATTCGAGCCATGATGAGTTTGCTGGCTTTTTGAGTAATGGGAGCCAATTTAGATAAGCGCTCAGCCAGAGCATCTGCTTCTTTGCCAAGTTGATCAGCATCGTAAGTGGCTAATAGGTAGCCTTGGACTTTAAGTTCACTTGCTGA
>CAIVXR010000209.1 GCA_903909925.1 uncultured beta proteobacterium
CCTAATTCTGCAAAGAAGCCATAGCAATCATGCGCTTTCATAAAGGGTTCTGGTGCAATACCCTGCGTCTGACTTGCTTTACGAGTATCCCCCGTAAACCAAGCGCCGGCATTCTTCTCGCTACCGTCAATACCATCGGTATCAGCTGCTAAGCCCGCGATAGAAGCCAAGTCTTGGGTAGCAGCAAATAGAGAAAGCAAATATTCACTACAGCGACCACCTCGCCCTTTGAAACCCGCCGGAATGGTGACTGTGCACTCACCACCGGAGATTAAGGCTAAAGGTTTCTCTGTTTTGTCTTTAGCCAAATGCTCGCGAACAAGTTTGGCCTGGCTTACGCCGACTTCTTGCGCCTCTCCCGTAATCGTGTCGCCCAAAATGATTGGCTCATAACCTTGAGTTCGAACATAGTCTGCTGCAGCTTCTAAGCTTTTATAGGCAGTGGCAATTACGTGATTGGTTACTTGAGCATTTAGTATGTCTGCATCTTTAAGAGTCTCTGGCTTTTCTCCTGCAACCCCTTGTTGTAAATGATTCAGAACTGAAGTCGGAATAAGATCCTTACCAAGGCCATATTTTTGCAAAATATCGAGGGCATCTTGATATGTGGAGTAATCAGCTGCACAGGGACCGCTAGCAATATCTGCAGGCTGGTCACCAGTAACATCCGAGATCAAGAGCGCTTCAACACGCGCACCCTGAGCAATAGCAACCCTTGCTAAGTTACCCCCCAAAATGGCAGATAAATGTTTTCGTACAACATTCATTTCTTCGATCGGCGCACCACTTCGTAACAGCGCCTCGGTCGTCATGCGCATGTCGTCGATACTGATGCCCTCTTGCGGCAAGGTCAGCAGACTAGAGCCCCCTCCAGAAACTAGCGCAATCAATACATCTCCTACCTTTAAAGCATTAGCTAAAGCTAAGATGTCTTTAGCACCATCCATTCCTGCTTGGTCAGGCACAGGATGACCTGCTTCAACAATACGGATAGAGGTAGTAGGAGAGCTATGGCCATAACGAGTCAGCACAATACCCTCAAGCACAACATCAGGCCAATGGGTTTTTGCATACGCCTCTAGGGCACTTGCCATTGAGGCGCTCGCCTTACCCGCACCAACTACTAAGCATTTACCTTTGGGCTCTTGCCCGACAGGAAATATGGTTGCTAAATACTGCGGAACAATGACCTGGGGATCTGCAACTGCCACTGCTGCGGCAAAGGCATTCTTCAGAATTTCTTCCGTAGTGATGGGCATTGTCATTCGATTATTCTAATCAAGAGTCGCACGCTCTTGCATTTGCCACATCTCGGCATATCTTCCGTTTGCCATCAGTAATTCCGCATGGGTTCCGCGCTCAATAATTTGCCCATGATCCATGACTAAGATTTGATCAGCATGAATAATGGTTGAGAGACGATGGGCAATGATCAGCGTAGTACGGTTTTTGGCCAAGCTGAGCAACTCCTCCTGAACAGCGCGCTCTGTTTTGGAATCCAATGCAGACGTAGCTTCATCAAAAATTAGCATAGCGGGTTTTTTGAGCAAGGTTCTTGCAATCGCCACTCGCTGCTTCTCACCACCAGAAAGCTTTAAGCCCCGCTCACCCACCTGTGTGTCATACCCATCCGGCAAGCGTTTAATAAAACTATCAATTTGAGCGGCTCTGGCTGCCTCGTGCACTTCTTCAATGGAGGCCGATGGATTGCCATAGGCAATGTTGTAACCAATCGTGTCATTAAATAAAACCGTATCCTGAGGAACGATGCCAATGGCCTTACGCAAACTGGCCTGAGTGACATCCTCAATGTTTTGTCCATCAATGAGGACTTTTCCGGCCTGCACATCATAAAAACGGAACAACAACCTAGCGAGAGTACTTTTACCAGCGCCACTTTGCCCAACTACGGCAGTGATCGTACCGGCGGGAATATTAAAACTGACATCGCGCAGAATCTCTCGCTTACTCTCGTAATGAAAAGACACGTGCTCGAATCGCACATCGGGGCCAAGCTCACGATTATGGATTTGTAAGGTCTTTGCATCAGGCGAATCGGCAATGTCTTTCTCAGTATTGAGTAAAGAGAACATCCGATCCATATCGGTTAGGGATTGTTTAATTTCTCGATAGATAACGCCGAGGAAATTAAGCGGAATATAGAGCTGAATCATCAAGGTATTCACTAGAACCAAGTCACCCAATGTCATGCTACCGTTTACTAC
>CAIVXR010000210.1 GCA_903909925.1 uncultured beta proteobacterium
GAAGATAGTGAGAGTATTGAGACTCCTCTTCCTGATGAGCTTGCTCATGCTTATGTCAAACGCGTTACCTTAGCAAAAAGTACTGCTGCTTTACTGCGCTGGCAAAAGAGCGCTCTTCCCTGGGCGCCGATCTTATGTGCTGATACTACTGTGAGCCTTCCCGGTCATCGCGAGGGTGAGATTTTAGGCAAGCCAATAAACGCCGCCGATGCTGCCCGCATCTTGAATTTGCTGAGCGGCAATGTGCATGAAGTTCTCACAGCTGTTGCTTTGACTATTGATCCAAGCAAGGAACCACTTTGCGTAGTGCAGGCATCAAGAGTTCATTTTGCCCAGCTTTCGCCAGACCAGATAGCTACCTATATTGCCAGCGGCGAGCCTTTTGGAAAAGCTGGTGCTTATGGCATTCAGGGACTTGGGGGTGCGTTCATCCCTTCGATTGAGGGAAGTTATAGCGGTATCATGGGTTTACCTATTTATGAAACTGCAAAACTTCTAGAGCGCGCTCAGGTGAAATGCATATGAACGAAGAAATCCTGATCAATATCACCCCGCAAGAAACGCGGGTGGCCTTGATACAGCAAGGCGCCGTGCAAGAGCTACAAATTGAACGCACACGCCAACGCGGCATTGTTGGCAATATCTATCTTGCTAAAGTTGTTCGTGTGCTTCCTGGTATGCAGTCTGCTTTTATTGAAATTGGTCTTGAGCGCACTGCTTTTATGCATGTTGCTGATATTGTCCAAAACAATCCGCAAGCTCAAATAGAAAAACTGTTATTCGAGGGCCAGACGATCTTGGTGCAAGTATTAAAAGACCCTCTTGGCACTAAAGGTGCTCGTTTAACAGCCCAACTCAGTATTGCTGGTCGTAACTTGGTTTATCTGCCTCCCGCAGGCAGCGATCCTGCCACCGAAAAATATATCGGCGTATCACAGCGCATCGATCAAGTAGAAGAGCGTGAAGCAATTAAAGCTAGGCTAGCTGGACTCATGGCTGCTGATGAGAAAGGCGGCATTATTGTGCGCACTAGTGCCCAAGAGGCTTCTGATACAGAGCTTTTGCATGACATGCATTACCTGCGTACTACCTGGGAAAATATTCAGGAGGCAAAAAAGCATCATACAGCGCCAAGCCTGCTTTATCAGGATCTGAGTCTTGCCGAACGTGTTTTGCGAGATGTGGCGGGTGAAGAAACTACCCAAATTCGGGTGGACTCTGCTGAGAACTTTGAAAAGCTCAAAGCATTTACCAGCCTGTACATGCCGAACTTATTAGGCAAGCTGACCCTGCATCGAGGTGAACGCGCCCTCTTTGATTTATTTGATGTTGACGCCGAAATCAATAAAGCCTTGGGCCGTAGAGTAGATCTTAAGTCTGGCGGCTACCTCATGATTGACCAGACAGAATCGATGACAACGATAGATGTGAACACAGGCAGTTATGTTGGTGCGCGCAATCTAGATGACACTGTCTTTAAAACTAATTTAGAAGCTGCTCAAGCCATTGCTCGCCAACTGCGTTTACGCAATTTAGGTGGCATCATCATCATTGATTTTATTGATATGCTTAGTAAAGACCATCAAGAATCTGTTCTTTATGAACTCAAGCGTAACCTAGAGCGCGATCATGCTCGTACCTCGGTCAGTGAATTTTCTGCCTTAGGCCTAGTAGAAATGACTCGCAAACGTACACGTGAGTCTTTAGCACATATCACCTGTGAGCCATGTGCTACCTGTATGGGCAAAGGTGAGGTTAAAACCGCTCAAACGATTTGCTATGAAATCTTGCGTGAGATTGTGCGTGAGCATCGTCAATTTAATCCACGCGAATTTAGAATCGTTGCAGCGCCTGATGTGATCGATTTATTTCTAGAAGAAGAAAATCAATTCTTAGCCCAGCTAGGTGACTTTATTGGCAAGCCGATTACCTTACAAGCAGAGGGTAGCTTTCGCCAAGAGCAATATGATATTGTTCTGAGTTGATTTATTTAAGCGTTTGAGAACTGAATCCGGTGGAGGTTGGCATACAGACCATCCTTTTTGATTAAGTCTGCATGTGGGCCATTTTCAATAATTTGGCCATGCTCTAGCACCACAATACGATCAGCATGCTCAATGGTAGATAGCCGATGGGCGATCACTAAAGTTGTTCTGCCGGCCATCAGTCGCTCTAGGGCATCTTGCACTTGACGCTCTGACTCAGAATCTAAAGCAGAAGTTGCTTCATCCAAAATTAAGATTGGGGCATTCTTATAAATAGCTCGGGCAATTGCAAGCCGCTGGCGCTGACCACCCGATAGACGGTTGCCATTATCGCCAATCATTGAATCAATTCCTTCTGGTAATTCTTGAATGAGGGGGCTCAGGTTAGCTGCCTCTAAGGCTTCAATAACCCTCCCACGATCTATGCCATCTTGGCTAGTAGCACCATAGGCCACATTTGCAGCAATCGTATCGTTAAACAAGATGACATCTTGACTTACAAAGGCAATTTGTTTTCTGACATCAGCCAAAACAATATCTTCTAATGGAATGTCATCTAAGAAAATATGTCCGCTGCTTGGTTTATAGAAACGCGGTAATAAATTAACTAAGGTAGATTTACCACCGCCTGATGGTCCAACAAAAGCAACTACTTCGCCAGGCTTAATTGACAGATTAATTCCGCGCAGAGCATCTTGACGGCCAGCTTCTTGTTCGTATGAGAACCCTACATCTTCAAAGCGAATGCCACCCTTTGCTTTATCTAATGACTTCATATTAGCTCTGCGATCCTCAGCCTCTTCCAAAGGTTGATCCATAAGCCCAAAAATCATCTCAGCCGCTGTGAGACCGCGCTGTAAAGGTTGATTGATATCGGCTAAGTGTTTCAATGGGGAGATCACCAACATCATTGCGGTGATAAAGGCTACGAAGCTACCAACAGTTGCACCTTCAGTAGCCGATTGCATTAAAGCAATCACTAGCACTATTGATAAGGCCATTGAGGCAATCAGCTGAGTAACAGGCTGATTCAGGCCGCCGGCTACTGCTGACTTTAAAGCAAATTGCCGTAAACGCTCGGCCTTTTCAAGAAAACGATTCATCTCATATTCTTGTGCGCCGTGAACTTTAACAATTCGATAACCAGCAGCAGCCTCTTCAACAATATAGGCTAAATCACTCGTGAGTGTTTGCTGTTCACGATTAAGAGATCGGAGACGGCGATTGATTTTACTCATGATGTAAGCAATGATTGGAAAAATAATCAGCACAACCAAAGTCAATTGCCAGTTCAAATAAATCAGATAGCCCATTAAACCTAGTACTGTAAGTGAGTCACGAACTAGGCTAATTAACATTCCGCCCATAATCGTAAGAACGTTATTCACTTCAAACACTACTGCGTTAATTAAATTGGATGCGGAATTTTTCTGAAAGAAAGTAGTGCTGGCATGTAGTAATGTCTGAAACATTTGCTCACGTAACTTTAGCAAGACAGCATTAATAACTCTGGTCAGCAAGTAGTTTGATAAAAACTGAGCCATGCTGCGCACTATTGCCAAGCCCACTAAGAAAACCGGTACTTGCCAAAGCTTGCTATTGAGTTGACCTGTAAAGCCTCGGTCAAGCAAAGGCTTCATCAACGCAGGAATCGAGGTCTCGGCTGCCGCCACAAAGGCCATAGCTACCAAAGACCCAATAATTAAGCCAATATGGGGTCTGAGGTAGGTAATTAAGCGATTTAGGGCGGTACGGTCTTGAGCATTCATATAATGAATTATGCCCACCTTATCAGTCATACTCATCACTCGCAATGAAGAGGCCAATTTGGACGATTGTCTGGCCTCCCTCGAGGGCATTGCCCAGCAGATCGTTGTGGTCGATACGGCCAGCTCTGACCGCACCCTAGAAATAGCCCGAAACTATGGGGCTACTATTGCCAGCCCGCCTGATTGGCCTGGTTTTGGCCCCCAAAAGAACCGTGCCTTAGATCTGGCTACTGGCGAATGGGTACTCTCTTTAGATGCCGATGAAAGACTCACTCCCGCCCTCAGGGCCGAAATTCTGACGGCTATAAACCATAGCGCCCAAGTCGATTACTTTGCCATTCCAAGACTATCTTGGTATTGCGGACGCTTTATTCGTCATTCCGGCTGGAGTCCTGATTATGTAGACCGGCTTTTTAAACGCGGCACCGCTCGTTTCTCTGATGACTTAGTGCATGAGAGATTGATTCCTAATGGGCAAGTAGCTAAACTCAAAAATCCCATGTTGCACTATAGCTTCATGAACTACTCCCAAGTATTGCAAAAGCTAGATCGCTATTCCACTGCATCTGCACAACAAGCTTTTGCTAAAGGTAAAACGAGTAATCCCTTAAAAGCAGTACTCCATGGCTTCTGGGCATTCTTTCGTACTTACGTGATTCGTGCTGGCTTCTTGGATGGCGCACAAGGCTTTGCATTAGCGATCTCTAATGGTCAA
>CAIVXR010000211.1 GCA_903909925.1 uncultured beta proteobacterium
AACCCAAGAGTCAAATAAAACACAGGCGCCTTCAAAACCCATTTGTGGGGAATAGCGTGCCGGAAAATCTTGTACATGCACTGGTGAAGAAATCACTGCACACGGAATCTGGAGGCGCTTAGCAATATGGCGCTCCATTTGCGTTCCGAGAATCAATTCAGGCTGTAGCTCTGTGATCTTTGCCTCAACCTCCAAATAATCATCCGTGATCATGGCTTCAAGACCTAAATCCGCAGCAGCTTCACGCACTTCACGAGCCAATTCACGGCTATAGGTTCCCAGTCCAACGACTTTGAAACCCATTTCATGCGCTGCTACTTTGGCAGCAGCAATCGCATGGGTGGCGTCGCCAAAAATAAAGACTCTTTTATTAGTGAGGTAAGTTGAATCTACCGATAAAGCGTACCAACGCGCTTTTGAAGATTGGCTGAACTTTTGCACATCACATTCAATGCCGGCTAGTTGGCAAACTTCAGTGATAAAAGCTTGCGTACCTTTAAATCCAATCGGAATGGCTTTTGTAGAAGGCTGACCAAAACTTCTCGTCATCCAAGTGGCGGCAGTATTGGCTGTCTCAGGATATAAATTGACATTAAAGTCTGCTTCGTGCAAACGGGCAATATCGGCTGGATTGGCGCCCAGCGGTGCAACGACATTGACTTCAATTCCCAACTCGCGTAACAAACGGGAGATTTCTTCAACGTCATCACGATGACGAAAGCCTAAAGCAGTGGGTCCCAAAATATTGCAGCTGGGCTTTACGCCAGCTGCTCGGGCTGGACGCTGCTGACCAGGAGGTAAAACAAAATCTTGGCCTAGTAGGCGAACCATTTGATAAAAGGTTTCGGCTGCGCCCCAATTTTCTTTCTTTTGATACGCAGGCAATTCAAGTGGCAAGATGGGGACTGGTAAATCGAGAGCAGCAGCTAAGCCACCCGGATCATCTTGAATGAGTTCTGCAGTACAAGAAGCACCCACCATTAATAAGTCTGGTTGGAAACGGGCGTACGCTGTTCTGGCAGCATCTTTAAATAATTCTGCAGTATCACTTCCTAAATCACGTGCCTGAAAAGTCGTGTAAGTCACTGGCGGTCTTTTTTTCATCCGCTCAATCATGGTGAATAGGAGATCAGCATAGGTATCTCCTTGGGGTGCATGTAAGACGTAATGCACCTTCTCCATTGCGGTGGCAATGCGCATGGCTCCAACGTGGGGTGGCCCTTCATAAGTCCACAGGGTTAACTTCATGCCGCCTCCACCATCATGAGCTTGCTTTTTCTAGTCAGAGGACGTGCAAACAACTCTGCTAAATCAGCGGCTTGATTAAATCCTTGAATCGGCGTGAAGACCAGCTCAATCGACCACTTGGTCGTAAAGCCCTCTGCTTCAAGTGGGTTGGCTAAACCTAAACCACAGACAACCATATCGGGTTGTTGTTCACGACAACGATCTAATTGGTTCTCGACGTTTTGGCCTTCAGCCAATTGCGTCTTGGGATCTAACATCGCCAATTCTTCTGCCATATGCTGACGATGTAAGTAAGGAACCCCCACTTCCATCAGATTCATACCCAGCTCTCTATTTAAATAGCGCGCTAAGGGAATTTCTAGCTGAGAGTCTGGGAAGAAAAAGATCGATTTGCCTCTAAGGATTTCACGATGAGGCTCAAGTGACTTATTGGCACGATCTCGTTGTGGGGCAATTACTTTTTCAAAGGTATCCGCAGAAACACCCAACTCTTTAGCAGCGGCCGAGAACCATTTTTCGGTTCCCTCGACTCCTAATGGGAAAGGTGCTGCAATTCTCTGGGCACCCAGATTTTCTAGGAACCTAGCGGTATCCGTCAGAAATGGCTGAGCAAGTAGGTATTTAGTCTTGGGGCCAACCACAATTTTTTGCGTAGATTCCCTGGGCGGGAAAAAGGCAAAGGACTTGAGGCCTAAGTCTTTAAAGATGCGACTAAATTGATCTTCGACCACATCAGCCAAGCAGCCCACTACTAATAAATCAAGCTCATCCGCTTGGTTTGATTCGGTTGATTTAGGCAGATCTTGTACTAGCGCAGCCAAGCAGGCATCTTCACCTTGAGTAAAGGTGGTTTCAATACCGCTACCAGAGTAATTGAGAATACGCACTTTAGGG
>CAIVXR010000212.1 GCA_903909925.1 uncultured beta proteobacterium
AGGCACGATGGGTAATGGTATTGCGCAGGTCTGCGCTGTTGCCGGTCTCGATGTCGTCATGGTTGATATTAACGAGGCAGCTGTACAACGCGGCTTAGATCAAATTAGCAAAAGCTTAGATCGCCTCATTAAAAAAGAAACACTGACTACTGATGAAAAAGCAGTGGCACTTAAGCGCATTAAAGGTAGTACCTCTTATGCTGATTTAAAAGGTTTGGGTTTTGTGATTGAAGCTGCTACTGAAAACCAGGCAATCAAAGAAAAGATTCTCAAGCAAGTCGATGAAATCGTGAGCAAAGACACCATCATCGCTACTAACACTTCCTCCCTATCGATTACCAAGTTAGCCGCTCTAGACTCAAACCCAGAGCGCTTTATTGGCATGCACTTCTTTAATCCGCCACCCCTCATGGCTTTGGTGGAAGTCATTCGTGGCCTGCAAACTAGTGATGCAACCCATGCAGCCATTATCGATATGGCTAAACGAGTTGGCAAAGAACCGATCACTGTTAAGAATTCACCAGGATTTGTAGTGAACCGTATTTTGTTACCAATGATTAATGAAGCATTCTTTGTATTGTCAGAAGGGCTTGCAAGTCCTGAAGATATTGATGCTGGTATGAAGTTGGGCTGCAATCAACCGATTGGCCCCTTAGCTTTAGCTGATCTCATTGGCTTAGATACTTGCCTAGCAGTAATGGAAGTATATTTTGAAAACTTTAGCGACTCTAAATATCGCCCTTGCCCCCTCCTTCGTGAAATGGTGGCGGCTGGTTACCTTGGTCGTAAAACGGGTCGCGGTGTTTACACCTACGACAAATAATCTTTCTTTCTGATGAAGTTCAACTAATTTAATACTCGTGAATCCTATTCCACCCTTAGTCAACAAATTAGCCTACGCTGGCCTGATTCCTTTTGTTGGACTTGCTTTAATGGTGCAGCTAGCACCAACACCATTAAATTATTTAAGTGCAGAATCCCTTGCCGGTTATGGTGCAGTCATTACTGCATTCATGGGAGCCTTGCATTGGGGCGCTAACTTACATACTTTAGGTAAAGCCCCTAGCGGTGATCGCTGGATCGATCGTAACGCTTGGATCTGGGGTGTTACTCCCGCTCTCGTTGCCTGGCTGGCCCTCCATATTTATATTCCAGTGGGTTTATTAATTCTGGCATCGACCTTAATCATTCAACGCAATATTGATCAGAATACCTATCAATACTATTTTTCGGATGAGGCGGCACGTAGCGCTTTTATGACGATTCGTAATCGCTTGACCTATATTGCTGCTGCCTGCTTAACTTGGTCAGCTATTGTGATTCTTTTTATCCAAGCATGATTGTTCAATGAGCGGTCTGTTCAATAGCACACCTCTGCCACCTCTAGCGGAAGCGTTGCGCCCAAAAACCATTGAAGAAGTCATTGGACAAGCCCATTTATTAGCAGCAGGTAAGCCACTCAATCTGGCTTTTGCCTCAGGTAAACCACACTCGATGATTTTGTGGGGGCCTCCCGGTGTTGGTAAAACAACTTTAGCCCGCCTTTCAGCTAAAGCGTTTAATCGTGAGTTTATTGCGATCTCTGCAGTATTGGCTGGGGTTAAAGAAATTCGTGAAGCAATTGAACAAGCCCAACAAAATATGGCGCAATACGGCAAGCAAACTATTTTGTTTGTAGATGAGATTCATCGCTTTAATAAAAGCCAGCAAGATGCATTGCTACCCCACGTAGAATCAGGGCTCTTTACTTTTATTGGGGCCACTACTGAGAACCCCTCTTTTGAAGTCAACTCAGCACTGCTTTCCCGTGCGCAGGTATATGTCCTTAAATCCTTGACAGTAGATGAGCTTAAGCAGCTATTTGTGCGCGCACATCAACACGCAATGCCAGATCTTAAATTTGATGAAGGCGCTATTGATACTCTGATCTCAAATGCCGATGGTGATGCGCGTCGTCTATTAAATCTTCTGGAGCAAATTCGTAATGCAGTTTTGACGCCCGGCTCCTCTGTTAATGCCATTGATCAAACCTTTATTGAAAATGCTCTCACCACTCAAGCGCGCCGCTTTGATAAAGGTGGCGATCAGTTTTATGATCAGATTTCTGCGCTCCATAAATCAGTGCGAGGCTCTAACCCTGATGCAGCTCTGTATTGGTTTTGCCGCATGCTCGACGGCGGTGCAGATCCACGCTACCTAGCGCGCCGCATTATTCGTATGGCTTGGGAAGATATTGGTTTGGCTGATCCTAGAGCCATGCAACTAGCGAATGATGCTGCCCAAACTTTTGAAAGGTTGGGTTCGCCCGAAGGCGAGCTTGCTTTAGGTCAAGCGGTAGTCTATTTAGCTGTCGCCTCAAAAAGTAACGCGAGCTACAAGGCATTTAATGCTGCACGTGTTTATGTTGCCCAAGATCAATCTAAACCTGTACCAAATCATCTGCGCAATGCACCAACCAAGCTCATGAAAGAGCTTGGACATGGCAAAGAGTATCGCTACGCGCATGACGAGCCCCATGCTTATGCTGCTGGTGAGTCGTATTTGCCTGAAGGAATGACAGACCCCCATTGGTATGAGCCTGTTGAGCGCGGTCTGGAGAGCCAAATTAAGGAAAAGATGGCTTTCTTACGTAAGTTAGACACTGAATATCAAAAAAAATAGGAATAAGCAAATGAGTGGCAAGACTTTGGCGACTTTGTATTACGACATTATTTCTCCCTTTGCCTATCTATATGTAAAACAAAGACAGCGTCTGAAACAGATTGATATCAAGCCAGTGCCTGTACTGCTGGGTGGACTTCTAAAGGCTACTCATAATGTAGGCCCAGGAGAAGTTGCTGCTAAGAGACCACACACCTATCAATTTTGCGTATGGCAAGCAGAAAAATTAGGCATCCCTTTTCGCTTTCCTGAACACCACCCTTTTATAACAGTGGCAGCACAACGACTTCTCGTGCAAGAAAAAGCTGAATGGGCAATGGTTGAGCGTGCCTTTGATTACGTTTGGATCGAGGGTAAAGATCCTAACCTCTCTTGGTCAGAGTTTTGTATCTATTTAGGTTTGTCAGCGGATACCGCAAAACCTGAGAGCCCTGAGGTAAAGGCTGAGCTTATTACCAATACCAATCAAGCTAAAGCAGATGGCGCCTTTGGGGTGCCTGCCTTAATACTTGATCAGCATTGCTTTTGGGGTCTTGATACCATCGATTGGGCGCTCGATTACCTTGCCCGGCCCGGGATGTTTGCAGAAGCTTCCTATGCCTATGCTGAGAATGTTCCCAACGGTCTTACGTAATACTTTGCACAATACAATGGTTCTATTCATCTCATTTAAGGAGTCTTTATGCGTAAGCTTTTTACTAGTCTCGTTCTCGTTGCTGCTTGCATTACTAGCCAAGCGGTAATTGCAGGTCCTCAGGTTGAATTTAAAACGACTTTAGGTAATTTTGTGGTTGAATTAGATGATGTGAAGGCACCCAAGACGACTGCCAATTTTTTGAACTATGTAAAAAGCGGTTTTTATAACGGCACCATCTTTCATCGTGTGATTGATGGATTCATGATTCAAGGTGGCGGCTTTACTCCTGACTTAAATCAGAAGTCTACTAATGCCCCAGTAGTTTCTGAAGCACAAAACGGTTTAAAGAATAATCGTTACACCATTGCAATGGCACGCACCTCTGATCCAGATTCTGCCACTTCCCAATTCTTTATCAATGTCAATGACAACGCCGCATTAGACTATCCCAATGCTATGGGCAATGGCTACACCGTATTTGGTAAGGTAATTTCTGGATCACAAACTATTGATGCGATTCGCAAGGTGCCAACTATGGTTGCGCCAGCTCCCCGTATGGGCAGAATGGCCGATGTTCCTTCTAAGACGGTAACGATTGAATCAGCCACCATCCTGAAATAAATAGAAGAAATTAGGTTAGCCGTAATGATTTTGCTCGACGATGCGCAAAGTACAGCGGCTAAACCATCTAGTCGCCATTATGAAAACCCGCTGCACTATTGGCGTGTTCTTTCTAGCGGTGATAACTCACTAGATTTGTCGGCCACCCAGGCTTGTTTAAAGGAAATTATTGCGTCTCTTGCTAGGGGTGAGTTTGTTGTCGCTGCATTTGCTTATGAGCTCGGTAGACAAATTCATCGGCTGCCACAAAGAGCAGGAACAAGCTCAAGCACTCACCCTTTGATTGAGGCCTGGGCATTTAAAGATTTTCATAAGTTATCCAAGGAACAGGTTGATGCTCTAATTGCTGATCAATTAGTCCTCCTCTCAGATGATCAGAAGTTGGCTGGTGTTTTAGATGTACATGAATCGTCGAATGAACAGCAATTTGCCGCTGATATCGCCAAGATTTTGGAATACATTCGCAGTGGCGATACTTATCAAATTAATCACACCTATCGTATTACTGGCAAGACCTACGGCTCTCCCTTAGCTTTATATAGTCGCTTGCGTGATCGTCAACCTGGCAGGTTTGGCGCTTATATCTCACATGATGGCAATTACCTACTATCGCAATCTCCTGAGCTCTTTATATCTCGTGAAGGTGACACTCTCAAAGCAATGCCCATGAAAGGGACTGCCAGTGCCCTATCTGCAGAGGCCAGCGCTTTATCTGATGACCCTAAGAATCAAGCTGAAAACGTCATGATTGTGGATTTATTACGTAATGATCTGAGTCGCATCTCTTTACCGGGCAGTGTCACTGTGCCGAATTTATTTGAGGTGGCTAGGCATGGTGATGTTTTGCAAATGACATCGACTGTACAAGGTCAAGCTAAACCCAATACTTCTCTCTTGGATATTTTGCATGCTGTCTTTCCGTGTGGCTCTGTGACGGGCGCCCCCAAAAAACGAAGCATGCAAATTATTCAGGAGCTAGAGCCGCAAGATCGTGGCTATTACTGTGGCGCCTTAGGCTGGCTTGATCCTAGCGGCGACTTTGCCTTTAGCGTTCCGATTCGCACTGTTGAAATTACAGAAGATGTCCAATCGCACGCCTCTACCTTCACCTTAGGCATTGGCGCTGGCATCACGAATGATTCCGATCCAAAGCAAGAATGGCAAGAGTGTTCTATTAAGTCAGACTTCCTATTAAATCTACCTGCTTCTACAGGACTATTTGAAACGATTGCGATCATTGGAGGCAAGCCTCAAAAGCTAGAGGCTCATTTAGCGCGCATGCAATCTTCTGCTTTGGCCTTAGGCATTTCTTTTAATCGGCACGATGCCAAATTAGCGATTGAGAGCGCTTGTGCTTCACTTGATTCTGCTAGCGCCTTCAGATTAAGGCTTGATTTAACCCTCAGCGGCGAACTTTCAATTGCAACGGGAGTTCTCGACCAGCTTTATGAGCCTGTCAAAATATTCTGGGCCAAAGATATTTTGCCTGGCAATGTAGGTATGTTTTCTGGTGATGCATTATTGCGTCATAAAATTAATAATCGTAGCCTTTACGATTTAGCCTGGAAAACTGCTGAGGGATTGGGTGGCTTTGATGCCCTATTCACTAATGAACAGGGTTTTGTTACTGAGGGCGGAAGAACTAGTATTTTTGTCAAACTCCAGGGCAGCTCTGAATGGCTGACCCCTCCTCTTTCTGCCGGCCTATTGCCTGGCGTCATGCGTGCAACTCTGCTTGGCGACCCAAAACTCAATGCCCGCGAAGCTAACCTGACTATTAATGATGTTTCAATGGCAGATGAGATTATTCTTACTAATGCCCTGCGTGGCGCTATTCAGGCCTATTTTTAGAAAGCTGTCATGAAGTATTGCTCCAACTGTGCCTCTCTACTCACTATCAAGATTCCGGCAGATGATTCTCGTGAACGCCATGTTTGTGAAGCCTGTGGCAGTATTCATTATCAAAATCCCCGTAATGTCGTAGGCAGCATCCCTGTCTATGAAAAGCAAGTCTTACTCTGCCGTCGTGCTATTGAACCGCGTCATGGTTACTGGACGCTCCCCGCAGGCTTTATGGAGCTTGGTGAGACTACCAGTCATGGGGCTGTTAGAGAAACTCTCGAAGAGGCAGGCGCTCTGGTTGAAATAGGTCCACTTTACTCTCTGTTAAATGTTCCTCATGCACAACAGGTCCATCTGTTCTATTTGGCAAAATTGAGCTCCCCGCAATTTTGCGCTGGGCAAGAGAGCCTTGAGGTCGCACTCTTTCATGAACATGAAATCCCTTGGGCCGAGTTAGCTTTCCCAACTGTGAAGCAAACACTCGAATGGTTCTTTGCTGATCGCGCTGCCGGCCTCCTGGAATCAAATAAAGAATTTGGGGTACGCAGTCGTGATGTGCTGCCATCAGAAAGAATTTAGTGTCAGCTAGGGTCAAGTTATGAGTCAGATCACTTGGCTAGGGCCGCAAGATTCATTTCCAAACCCGCTAATACAATCCGATCCCGATCCCAGTGTGCCTGGCCTGATCGCAGTAAGTGAGCGCATTTATCCTGGGCAACTCTCCCAGGCCTACCAATTAGGCATCTTTCCTTGGTACTCCGATAATCAACCGATCTTATGGTGGTCACCAGACCCCCGCATGGTTCTCAAGCCGGCAGAATTTAAATGCAGTGACTCGCTGAAAAAAAATATTCGCTTTTTCTGTCAAGATGCTCACCCTCAAATTGCAGTAGATACAGATTTTGGCGCAGTGATTCGCGCCTGCGCTACAAGCACACGCAAAGATCAAGATGGCACATGGATCACCCATGAAATCATGGACGCCTACACCGCATTGCACGAGGAGGGTCATGCCCATAGCATCGCAGTCACTGAAGAAGGACAGCTCATCGGTGGTCTTTACTGCGTCTCTTTTGGTGGCATGGTTTTTGGAGAATCGATGTTTAGTCGCAAACCTGGGGCCTCTAAGATTGCCTTAGCCGCCCTAAGCGCTTGGTGCCTACATAATAAAATTGCCATGATTGATTGTCAGCAAGAGACAGCCCACCTTCATTCCTTGGGCGCTGCCCCCATCTCCAGACGTGAATTTCTGGAGCAACTGCAGATATCCTTAAATCAAACTAAGATTGAAGCATCTTGGACTTTTGATAAAACTATTTTGACCCACTGGCTATGACTCGGCTCAAAGAACTTCCGCTTACCGCGTTACAGTTTTATGCAACGGCGCCCTATCCCTGCTCTTATTTACCTAATCGTATGGCGCGCTCACAGGTAGCTACACCATCGCATTTAATTCATGCTGATACGTATAGTGAGCTTTTAAATGCCGGCTTTCGTCGTAGCGGGCTATATACCTATCGCCCTTATTGTGATGAATGTAGGGCCTGTATTGCTACTCGCATTCTGGTAAATCAATTTACGCCCTCTCGCAGTCAACGTCGAGCCTGGAAAAAGCATCTTGGTCTTGAAGTATCTGTTTTGAATTTAGGCTATCAAGATGAGCACTATCGGCTATACCAGCGTTATCAAAACGAGAGACACGCTGGCGGAGAAATGGATAGCGATGACCAAGACCAATATATGCAGTTTCTATTGCAAAGTCGTGTGAACTCACGCATTGTGGAGTTCCGCGATGGTTCACATGACTCAAATCCAGGGCGATTACGTATGGTCAGCATGATTGATATCTTGGATCAGGGCATTTCTTCGGTATATACCTTCTTTGATACCTCGGTGCATGCGTCTAGCTACGGTAGCTACAGCATCCTGTGGCAAATCGAGCAGGCCAAAATACTGGGGCTTCCTTACCTCTACCTGGGCTACTACATTCAAGAGAGTGAAAAAATGTCCTATAAGGCCAAGTACCAGCCACTAGAAGGTTTGATTGATGATCATTGGCAGCCTTTGTCTAGGTTGACTGGGTCATAATATCTACCCATGATCGACCGTTATTCTCTTTTACGTCCCTGGCTCTTTTGCTTAGATCCCGAACAAGCACATAACCTTACTCTTAGTAATTTAGATCGTGCCCAGCGCTGGGGTTTGCTCGAGCGCCTCATTACTAAACCCATAGCTGATCCCCGAACGCTTTGTGGCATCACCTTTCCCAACCCAGTGGGTTTGGCTGCTGGCTTAGATAAAGATGGCAAACATATTGATGCGCTGGCTACGCTTGGGTTTGGTTTTTTAGAAATTGGTACCGTCACCCCGCGTGCGCAAGCAGGCAATCCTAAGCCACGCATGTTTAGACTGTCTGAAGCGCAGGGAATCATCAACCGCATGGGCTTTAATAATGATGGTGTTGATGCCTGCGTAGCTCGGGTACGCCGCTCACGCTTTTGGCAACAAGGTGGTGTCCTTGGCATGAATATTGGCAAAAATGCCAGTACGCCGATTGAAGATGCTGCTAACGATTACATTTTGGCAATGGAGGCCGTTTATGAAATCGCCTCCTACATTACCGTAAATATCTCATCCCCCAATACTCAGAACCTGCGGGCTCTCCAAGGTGAAGCAATGTTGCGCACATTGTTGGGCAGTCTAGATGAGGCAAGAAAACGTTTGAGTGATCGCTATGGCGTTCGTAAACCACTATTCTTAAAAATTGCACCTGATTTAGAAAGTGCTGACATTCATTTGATTGCAGATCTTTCAATGGAGTTTGGCATTGATGCCATTATCGCCACCAATACAACCATTGCGCGTGATGCTGTTCAAGGTATGGAGCATAGTCAAGAAGCCGGTGGATTATCGGGTGCTCCAGTGCGCGCCGCTTCTACTCAAGTGATCAAGACTCTCAAGGCAAGATTAGGAAATGTTCTACCTATCATTGGCGTTGGCGGTATTTTGTCGGGCGCTGATGCAAAAGAAAAAATCATGGCCGGTGCCAGCCTCGTGCAGATATATAGTGGATTAATCTACCGGGGCCCAGATCTGGTTCATGAGTGTGCCAAAGCCCTCAGAGGATCCTAGAATTAAGCCTTAAAGCGGCACTTTACTGCCTGGTGCCTGATAAAATAGCGTTTCACAATATGCAATCGCAGCTGATATCGCTACAATAGAGCCCATGAGCACGACTAAAACTGTCAAAAATGCCAGAAATACTGGGGAAGTTGCTAAAACAGCTATCCAGGTAGTTGAGCGCATGATGAATCTGCTCGACGCCTTAGCTGAGCAAGAAGAATCTAGTAGCCTCAAGAATTTAGCCGAGCAAACTGGCCTACACCCCTCAACTGCCCACCGCATTCTGAATGATATGGTTGCCTGCCGTTTAGTCGAGCGTGGCGATGGCGGCACGTATCGCCTAGGCTTAAAACTCTTAGAGCTTGGTAACTTAGTGAAAGCGCGGCTCTCTGTGCGTGAAGCAGCTCAAGCTCCTATGCGCACCCTCCATAAGCTTACTGGTGAGACTGTCAACTTATCGGTGCGCCAAGGTGATGAAATTGTTTATATCGATCGCGCCTATAGCGAACGCTCCGGAATGCAAGTGGTCCGTGCGATTGGTGGTCGAGCCCCGCTGCATCTCACCTCAGTAGGTAAATTATTTTTATCGAGTGATGATGCTAGCCAAGTTCGAGCCTATGTCACACGTACTGGCCTATCGGGACATACGCGCAATAGCATTACTGATCTTAATAAATTAGAAGCTGCTCTTAATCAAGTTCGCAAAGAAGGCAATGCCCGCGATGATGAAGAGTTAGAACTTGGTGTGAGCTGTTTTGCTGCAGCTATTTTAGATGACACCGGAAAATTAGTGGCGGGCTTGTCACTAAGTTCACCTACAGATCGCATGCAAGCAGATTGGCTTAAAGCCTTGCAAGATACGGCTCTACAGATTTCTAAAGGGCTGGGCTACAAACCCAAAACTACTGAGCCAGGCACCTTAGCCTAGCTTACCCTTTACATCAGGCGACGAATAGGTTGTACGCCTAACGGCATGCGCTCATACCAGTCACGCACGCGAACTGCATCAGCAAAACGTGATTGAGTGCCAACAGAATCTAAGAAGACTAATAGCAAAGGTGTGTTGTTCACTCTGGCTTGCATCACTAAGCACTTACCTGCTGCGTTAATGAAGCCCGTTTTTTGTAAACCGATGTTCATATCACCAGAGCGCACTAAACGATTGGTATTTAAGAACTTCTGTGGCCGATTGGCAATGATCATCGTTAAATCTGGCCAGGTTGAAAACTCACGAATCATTTTGTACTGATACGCAGCATTCAGCATACGGGTGAGATCTTCAGCAGAAGCTACATTCTCACTCATCAAACCAGTTGGGTCAGCAAAATGAGAATGGTCCATTCCCAACTCTTTCGCCTTACGATTCATAGCATCCACAAATGCAGGAATGCCACCCGGATAGTTTCTGCCTAAGGTATATGCTGCACGGTTCTCAGAGGACATCAAGGCAAGCAATAAGGCTTCCTCTCGGGTCATCACAGTACCGCCAGCAAGCCGAGATTTAGCGTAAATACGCACATCATCTGCATTAATCACAATAGTCTCATCCATAGGTAACTTGGAATCTAAGACAACCATCGCAGTCATCAGCTTGGTAATCGAGGCGATTGGCAAGCTAACAGAAGAATTCTTTTCAAAATACACTTCTTTAGTATCTTGATTAACAACCATAGCAACACTTGACTTCAAACTCAGCTCATCGTGTTGACCTCGCAAACCCAGCGCTGTCGCAAATGATGGATGGGAAGGAATAACGGGCTCAGAGGAGCGCGTTACCGTAACACGAACAGCTTTTGGTTTTTTAGGGGCTTTAGCAGTTTTGATAACTACTTTGCTGGTCTTGGTTTGCCCATCTTTATCTTTACTAGCGGCAATAGCTGGCATATTCAGAGAAGCGCCATAGGCAAATACCGTAGTTAAGATCAAGATCCAAAATCGTTTCAAATGCGTCCCCAAATACCTTCTAAAACTTTGAACATACGGAATGATAATTAATTTCACAGCGCAGGATGGATTTATTGGCCCCATCTTGGACCACTGATAGCACCCTACTCAGCAATGGTCGCTACCGTATTGGTTTGGCGGGCATTAACCAATACTACCCCCGTCATCGTCAAACCCAGTCCTAAAGCCATCATGAGCGTAAATGGCTCACCAAATAAGAACCAGGCCATCAGCGCTGTGGTCGGCGGTGTGAGATAAAGAAAGCTGGTGACCTTGGTCGCGGCGCCCTTACGAATCATCATAAATAACAAGCTAATTGAGCCGATGGATAGCGGGAATATTGCCCATAACAAAGCGCCAATCACAGATGCATTCCAGACCATTGTTCCTGTTTCAAAGAAATACATGAAAATAAAGCAAAGAACTGCTGAAACACCAAACTGAATTGAAGAGCCTGCCCGCAGATCAAATACCGGACAATATTTTTTCTGATACAGCGTACCAAAGGTGATCGAGAGTAATGCGATAAAAGCCAATACATAGCTGATAAATGGAATGTAGACGAAAGTAATTTTTTCAAGTACCACTAAAGCAACACCCGCAAAGCCAAAACCTAGACCGATCCATTGGCGAGGCGAAACTTGCTCTGATACCCATGCAGCAAACCACGCGGTCAAAATGGGTTGTAGGCCAACAATAATGGCTGCCAAACCTGCGCCCATTCCCAAGCGAACAGCAAACCAAACACCGAATAAATAAC
This sequence comes from uncultured beta proteobacterium, assembly GCA_903909925.1. Classification (GTDB taxonomy): domain Bacteria; phylum Pseudomonadota; class Gammaproteobacteria; order Burkholderiales; family Burkholderiaceae; genus Polynucleobacter. The sequence continues at coordinate 11,589 of CAIVXR010000212.1, forward strand.
CAAACTGAAGTAAAACACCAGCAATAGCAATGTGCTTGAACTGCGACCAACTTGGCCAGGTAATACGCCAGATCAAACTAAGTGCTGCCATAGCTGCTAGAACGCCTATAAAGCGCCAGAATAGGAAGGTGGCTGGCTCGACATAAGGCATCGCTAGTCGAGCGATCACAAAGCCAGTACTCCATATCAGCACAAATATTGGTGCAATTACATTATCTAGGCTGAGTTTCATGGGTAACTTACTGAAAATATTGCATTTTTTATTGAATCTCTGATTTTAGGCTCTTTTCCAGTGGGCTCCTGCTCCCGCCCTTCAAACACTTAAATAATTCTTCATGCTGCGAAGCAATATAGAGGCTGTAAAAAGGTATCAGACAGATTACAGTTGGCATTAGTCTAAAAGTATAAAAACGTGAACCCATTTAAAGGGAATAGAAATGAACTTAACACCGGAACAACTTGCAGCAGCGCAAAAAGCCAATTTAGAAACTTTAAGTAGCTTGACCAAGCTAGCACTCCAAAGTATTGAAAAATTAGTTGAGCTCAATATGTATATTGCAAAACAAAGTTTGGGCGATAGTATGACAAGCGCTAAGAAAGCGCTGGAGGTAAAAGATATTCAACAACTTCTCGCTCATCAAGCCGAAGCTGTTCAGCCCATGGCTGAAAAGATCATGGCATACAGTCGTCATTTATATGACTTGGCTCATGAAACACAAAACAACTTTACTAAATCTGCTGAAAAAGAACTTCAAGCTGGTCAGGATAAGATTAATGCTCTTGTGGAAGAGTGGACAAAAAATGCACCTACCGGCTCTGATGCTGCAGTTCAGGTGATGAAGCAAGCCATCACCTCTGCTAACAATGTCTATGAATCAAGCCAAAAGGCCGTGAAGCATGCGGTTGAAATTGCGCAGACTAATCTCAATAGCGCTTCTGATAAGGTAATGAAAGCTACTGCAACAAGCAGCAAAGCTACCAAGAAGAAAAAATAATGAGTCCTTAAGGCTTTTTCTTCACTGGTGGCAAATCAGTGCAATGGCCATGTGCTGCTTCTGCAGCAAGGCCAACTGACTCACCTAGCGTTGGATGCGGGTGAATAGTCTTGCCAATATCAACTGCATCAGCACCCATCTCGATTGCTAAGCAAACTTCACCAATTAAATCACCAGCATGCGTGCCAACAATACCGCCACCAATGATGCGATGGGTGGTTGCATCAAAAATCAGCTTAGTGAAACCTTCATCACGACCATTAGCAATAGCTCTTCCGCTGGCGGCCCAAGGAAATAATCCTTTTTCATAAGCAATACCCTGTGCTTTGCACTGCTCTTCCGTTAAACCAGCCCAAGCGACTTCTGGATCGGTGTATGCAACCGATGGAATCTGCTTCGCGTCAAAGTATGACTTCTGCCCTGCTGCAACTTCCGCCGCAACGTGACCCTCATGAACTGCCTTATGAGCCAACATCGGTTGACCAACGATATCGCCAATTGCAAAGATGTTTTGTACGTTGGTGCGCATTTGTTTATCAACTGAAATAAAGCCGCGCTCATCTACCTGAACACCGGCTTTACCAGCATCAATCTTCTTACCATTAGGCGTGCGCCCTACAGCAACTAAGACTAAATCATAGATTTGTGGCTCTGCAGGTGCG
>CAIVXR010000213.1 GCA_903909925.1 uncultured beta proteobacterium
AATCACGATCTTCTTATTGCTAAATTGTTCAGGATTTTTAACGCTATAAAAAACCTGCTTACCAACAAAAGCCTCTATGCCATCTAGATTGAGGGTGCGAGGCTGAAAGGCGCCTACGCCACCAGCAATAAAGACTGTCTTACTTAAGAAATGTTGGTCTTTAGACGTCGAGATTAAAAAGCAACCATCAGACTGTTTTTCAAGTTGCGTAACTTCTTGCCCTAAATGAAATTGCGCGCCAAAGGGTTTGATTTGCTTTAGTAGATTTTCAGTTAGCTCGCGTCCAGTGCAGACGGGAATTGCTGGAATGTCGTAGATTGGTTTATCTGGATAAAGCTCGATGCACTGTCCGCCAGCCTCTGGAAGAGAATCAATCACCTGCGCTTTGATTTCTAGAAGGCCAAGTTCAAAGACTTGAAAAAGACCCACAGGCCCGGCGCCAATAATGACTGCGTCGGTTTGGATAGGTGAGTGCAGCACGAATTCTCGAAAAGGAAATTAAGAAATTACTTAACTAGCTGATCGAGTTTATTTTTAACATCTTTCCACTCATCCGCATCAGGCAGCCCCGATTTAGACTTGGTAATAGAAGTCCAGGATGAGGATAGATCAGCATTGAGTTTGATAAAGGCCTGTTGATCGCTAGGAACATCATCTTCAGCATAGATAGCATTTACAGGGCACTCTGGAACGCAGACAGCGCAGTCAATGCACTCATCTGGATCGATTACTAAAAAATTAGGGCCTTCACGAAAACAGTCAACTGGACAAACATCAACACAGTCGGTGTATTTGCAGCGGATACAGGATTCAGTAACAACGTAAGTCATAGTCTTTAGTCTGAAGAACCCCTAAAGGGGGCTGTTATTTATAAAACCTCAATTTTAGCCGAAATAGCCAATTTTTCAGGTGAAGCCCAATTTCTAAGTCCAAAGGCCCTTTTGGCGGCTTTAGAAAATCGGAGCTATCCTTGGGGGTCGAAATTAATCAAAAAGAGCATCTATTATGAAAATACTGATTGTTGGAGCAGGTGGTATTGGCGGTTTCTTTGGCGCCAAGCTGCAGCAGGCGGGCGCAGATATCACCTATCTATTGCGCAAGCAACGGCAGCAGCTCATTTTGGATCAGGGCTTAACAATCGAGACCCCTAAGGGTAACTTTACGATCCATCCTAAAACGGTCTTGGCTGATCAGCTAGAGCCTGTTTATGACCTGATTATTTTGGCGTGCAAAGCCTTTGATTTGGCGGACTCTTTAAAGTCGATCGCTAAAGCGAGTTCAAAGGGAATCATCCTCCCTTTTTTGAATGGTTACACACATCTTCAAACTTTAGATCGTCAGTTTGGCAAAGAGCGCGTTATGGGTGGCGTAGCGCATATTGCGGCAACCATTTCTGAAACAGGTTCAGTAAAGCAGTTGACTGAATTAGGCTCATTGACAATCGGTCCTAGAACGCCAGAACAAGTAGCGTTATGCCAAGAATTATTTGCACTATGTCAAAAAACCGATTTTGACTCCTTTTACAAGGAGGATATTGAGCAAGCCCTGTGGGATAAATGGGTGTTCCTGGCGACCTTAGCGGGCATGACAACGATCTGTCGTGGCTCGATTGGCGAGATTGCAGCAACGCCTGATGGCAAAGAGCTCAGTAAGCGTATGTTTGCAGAATGCTGCGCTATTGCTGCGAGCCAAAAACATCCGATTTCCCAGAAGACTCAAGCCACTTCTGAAGAAATCTTGACGAAAGAAGGATCTCCCTTTACCGCTTCGATGCTCAGAGACTTGCTGGCTGGTAAGAAAAATGAGCATCAGCATATCTTGGGTGATTTGATTGGCTTTACTAGTAATGGCGCTATAGATTGCCCACTCTTAAAAATTGCTTACACCCATATGGCAGTTGAGAGTAAGCAGACAGTTTAAGCAAGGGCTTTCCCTAGCACTTGATTTTCTAAAGCTAAACCTCAATTGATTACACTTTAGGCATCGGTATCAACAAACCCCATTAGGAAAGAGTAGACCATGGAAGAGTATCGGCTAAAGATCGATAAAACAGCAAAGCCATTATTAATCATTGATTACACCTTTGGGAGCGATCGCACTCTAGAGTTAATGAAGTCTACTAATCTGCCTACTACCTTGCAAAACGCTAAGGTAAAGACAGAGTTTGATTTAGCGCATGCCTGGAGTGAGTTTGCCCGTAAGTATTTAGAGAAGACAAAAGAGATTGCAGCAACCCCCATTTGCTGGCAGGGCCATTACGATCAGTTGGGCCGAGTGATGCTTGAAATGATGCGCTTAAGTAGAGATAAGCAAGAAATGGTCAATACTGAAGTCTACGAAATCATTCCCAATCTTGAGGAGCTTCCATTTATTAGCAAACCCTCTCGTCTCGAGGATAAGATGTTTTGCCGTATTTGGCTTTCTTTAATCCGTCATCCTGCTTTTTTTGAGATGGAGCTAGATGAGGATGAGTTGGCAGCATTTAATTACTGGCAAGGTTTATTTACCATTGCTTTAGGCAAGACTAATAGTGAACTGCTAAAACAGGCTGCCTAGTTCATCTCGATAGTCGACATAAAAAAGCGCTCCGTGAAGAGCGCTTTTTCTTTTAGTAAAACAACCTAGCCTATCAACCTCCGTAGAGGAACTTCGGCAACCATAATGTCATGCCTGGCCAGATGTACATGAAGACCATACAGGCAATCACGATGAACATATAAGGCATCATGCCTGCAAAAATCTGGTTAAGCGTAACGCTTGGCGGTGATACACCTTTGAGATAGAAGGCAGACATCGCCACCGGTGGTGACAAGAACGCTGCTTGCAGGTTCACGAATACCAAGGTGCCCCACAGAAGTGGATCGATGTTGAAGTGAGTCAACAAAGGCAGGAAGATTGGCACGAAAATCACAATAATTTCAGTCCACTCTAAAGGCCATCCCAAGAAGAAGATGATCGCTTGCGAGAGCAGCATGAACTGAATTGGTGTGAGGTCTAACTTCAGGACCCATTGCTCAATGATCGATTGACCACCCAAAATGGTAAACACAGCTGAGAAGAGTGCTGAGCCTACGAACAACCAGCACACCATCGAGGTTGTTTTCGCTGTCAAAAATACTGCCTGCTTGGTGCGCTCAAAATCTAAGGTGCCAGCATGAAGTGCCAGAATGAAAGCGCCTAATGCACCCACCGCCGCAGACTCAGTAGCAGTAGTAATACCGAGCAAGATCACGGCTAACACCAAGAGCGTAAGAACACCCAATGGCATCACCGACTCAATCAGTAGCTTCAGAATTTCAAACTGTTCTTCATCTAACTTGATGTAGTAGTAAACCAACAAGAGCCCAAAGAGTACGCATGTCAAACCAAAGTACAGTCCAAAGTTTTCTGGCGGACCATTATCAGCTTCCGCTACTGCTCCAGCTTCAATTGGGTCATCTCCAGAGGCTGCATCTAAGGCAACTAAAGGCGCATCTTCCTCAACTTCTTTAGATTTAGTTTTGTTAGAGGTAGCATCGATAGCCACTAAAGCTTCCTCGACTGGCTCGGCAGCAGCAGTGGGAGCGGCTTTAGCAACCTGCGTTGCTACTGGAACATTTTGTGCATCTTTTTCAGCTTGCTGATGAATAATGACATACCACCATACGCCCCACATAGTGACTGCTATCAAAAAGAATGGAGTTAATGCTGCCAAGACATTCTTAATAATCTGCTTGATAGTGAGTCTTGCCTCAGCTGGTGCGTTGAGTAACTTAGCAGGAGAAAATAAAGCTTTAAATGAGGCAAGCAACATATTTTTTGAGTAGTGCTCACCTAAAAAGCGAATAGGTGCAGGCACTGGCACGATCAATTGCTCAGGGGGAAGCTTAGGCGCAACCTTCGGATTAATTAAAGCCCAGCCAATGATGTAGACCAAGTATAAGAATGCGAGGAAGAAGCCTGGCACCATTGCAGCAGCATAGAGCTTAACCACAGATTGGCCTGCAACAGCGGCATAAACAATGATCATGACCGAAGGCGGGATCAAAATACCCAAGGTTCCGCCGGCAGTAATAACGCCAGCAGCCAGGCGCGTATCGTAGCCAGCATTCATCATCGGCTTCATGGCGATCACGCCCATGAGAACCACTACCGCACCAACGAGACCGCTTGCAATACCCCAGAAGGTACAAACAATCAGAGTAGCTACGGCTAATGAGGCAGGTACACGACGGAATGCGAGCTGGATACTGTAGAACATCTTATCTACTAGCGCTCCTCGTTCCATCACGTATCCCATTAATACAAAGAGCGGAATGGAGAGGAGGACATCGTTAGTCATACCTCCAAAGGTTCTTTGCACCATCAAGGTAAATACTTTGTTTGCAGCCCAGCTTTGCGATGGGTCATAAAAGGCTACAAAACCAAACATCATGCCTAAACCCATCAGGGTAAAGGCGGTTGGGAAGCCCAGCATGATTACAACAATAATCAAGCCGAGCATGGCTAAGCCAAGAATTGGATCACTCATGATTTATCTCTTTAGTTTGACCAATGCGATGGTGTGCTGCTTCATCGATGGATTTAGCATTTTTAATTGCGAGTTGACGGGCATCGTCATCAACGTGAGTTGATGAAGCTAATTGCTGCTCAATCACATCAATCTCTTCAGCATCTTTGAGACGTTCAGGCCACACCCCAGTTTTGAGACAAACAATGCAACGTAGAATCTCAACAAAACCTTGCAGCATCACAAAGGCACCCGCAATTGGAATAATTGTTTTGAAGGGATAGATAACAGGGCCATTGGCAATTTGGGTAGTGTGCTCACCGATACGCCATGATTCTGCAGCATAGGTATAACCGGCATAAATCAAAGCGGCGATTCCTGGCAGGAAGAAGGTGATATATAGGATTAAATCTAATGTAGCTTGGGTGCGTGGTTTCATTGACCCGTAAAGGAAGTCACCGCGAACGTGACCATTTTGTGCCAAAGTATAGGCGCCACAAATCATAAATAAGGTGCCATAAGCCATGACAGATAACTCACCAATCCATGCGGAAGGGGAGTTAAGTGCATAGCGTCTGACGACGTCTGTAAAAACCATCAGCATTAGTAGAACAACAAGCCAAGCAGCAGCTTTACCTACAAAGGTGCTGATTTCGTCTACTGTTAGCATAAATTTATCCATAACCACTCTCCTAAGACAACGAACTATTTCTCTAGGGAAATATAAAAAAACCGGACGGGGATGCCGTCCGGTCAAGATGCGCATTAGGGCACATTATTACATAAGCCCAGAGGGCTTTGAAGGGGTTTAGGCCTTGAAATAATGGTCGTAAGCAATCTTCATATCCACATTCACCAGCAAATCCCAGCGAACTGCACGTTGAGCAAAGGCTTTTTGTGAATCAAGCACTTTCTTGAACATTGGGATTTCAGCAGCTTTTTTAGCAATAATCTTGTCCCAAGCATTCAACTGGGCTACCAAAATAGACTTCGGTGTAGCGTAGAACTTGACCTTGTCTTTTGTTTGGAGTTCAGCAAAGTCTTTGGAGTAGCGATCGATCGCTTTCCATGACATATCCTGAGAGGCTGCTTGAGTACCATAAGTCAGAATGGCCTGAAGATCTGCAGGCAAGGAGTTAAATTTCTTCTTATTGAAGATAATTTCAAACTGCTCTGAAGACTGGTGGAAGCTTTGCAGCATACAGATTTTAGATACGTCTGGGAAGCCAAGTAAGCGGTCTGAAGAAGCATTATTAAACTCAGCTGCATCTAATACACCACGATCCATTGCTGGAATAATATCGCCGCCAGGTAAAGCTTGAACGGATGCGCCCATGTCTGTGAAGATCTCAATAGAGAGGCCAACGGTACGGTACTTCAAGCCCTTCAAGTCCTCTACTTTTGCAATTGGCTTTTTAAACCAACCTAGTGGCTGTGTTGGCATCGGGCCATAAGGGAATGAAACTACATCGAGCTTAAGGTCGTTATAAATCTCATTGAGTAATTGCTGACCACCACCATATTGGTTCCAGGCTAGAACGGTATTAGCATCCATACCAAAAGCAGGGCCTGATCCCCATAGTGCTAGTGCTGGGCTTTTGCCATACCAATATGCCAAAACGCCATGACCGCCATCTAATGTTCCGCTAGAGACAGCATCCAACATATCAAATGCTTTAACTACTGAACCCGCAGGTAGCACTTCAATTTTGAGGCGGCCACCTGACATCGCATTGATTTTGGTTGCGTAGTCATTAGCGTACTCATGGAAAATATCTTTAGCTGGCCAAGTAGATTGAAAGCGCAAATTAATTGTTTGTGCGCTAGAAATCATTGGGAAGCCCATTGCGGCAGCGCCGGCGCTACCAACAGCCGCGTTCTTTAGAAACTTGCGGCGAGGGCTAGTGTTTTTTGTGTCTGACATCTAAATCTCCTAAGGTCATTTTTATATAAAATTAACTACTGGATGAAACAAAATCCTACAGAGAGCTTATTCTAAATTAGGGTAAACAGGGTTGAGGGTTTCCCCTCGAAATGAATGGTATTTTCATTGTGCATTGCAGCAATAAAAACGTCACACTTTCCAGATTTAAGCTCAGATTTGCCCCTACGGAACTCTGGTGCATGAGTACACTACGTGATCATGAAACCTATCATCAAAATTGACTTCGTCTCTGATATTGGCTGCCCATGGTGCGCGGTTGGTCTTGGAACTCTAGAACAAGCAATGGAAGCTCTCAAAGACCAGGCGGACTTCGAAATTCATTTTGAGCCATTTGAGCTAAATCCCCAAATGCGGATCGGCGGGGAAAATGCCATTGAATATCTTGGTAAAAAATATGGGCTTTCTGAACAACAGGTTAAAGCCAATCAAGTCCAAATTCGGGAGCGCGCTGCAGCCGTAGGTTTTGATTTTCATCCTGAGGGTCGCAAAAAGGTATACAACACGTTTGATGCCCATCGTCTGCTTTACTGGGCTGGGCATGAGTATGGCCCCGCTAGTCAGCTCAAGTTAAAAAGAGAGCTCTTTCGCACTTACTTTTGTCTTGGGGCCGATTTTGATGAACGTAGTCACTTATTAGATGCGGTACAAAGAGCCCACTTGGATCAAGGCCAAGCAGGTAAAGTTTTAGAAGAGGGACTCTATGCTCAAGAGGTGAGGGCACAAGAAAGCTTCTATCAAGATCAGGGCATCAATGCAGTGCCAGCCCTGATTTTAAATGGCAAGTATTTAATGAAAGGTGCACAACCCTTGGAGATTCTTGAAGCCTCTTTAAAAGAGGTGATCGAGGAATCCTCTAAAGTCACATAAAATTCATGCAACGAGATTGTCAATATTCCAATTCATACAAGGAAAGAAATGAGCAATAAGCCTAAAGTTTTAGTAGCAAGAGCAATATTTCCAGATTTACTAGCCAAGCTGGAGGAGTCCTTTGAGGTTCGCTCTAATCAGGCCGATCAAGTCTTTACTCCTGAAGAATTGCAAAAAGAGCTTTCAAGTGTGGACGGTGCATTAGTCACTGGTAGCGAGCGTATTGATGCGAGTGCTTTAGCTCATGCAAAAAATTTAAAGATAGCGGCCAATATTTCAGTGGGCTATAACAATTTTGATGTCCCTGCCATGACTGCCGCAGGTGTAATGGCTAGTAATACGCCGGACGTATTAACCGATAGCACTGCTGATTTTGGTTTTGCATTAGTGATGGCAACAGCAAGACGGATTACCGAATCCGAGCGCTGGATCAGAGATGGCCAGTGGGACAAGTGGTCTATTGTGAGTAACCCTCTAGGTATGGATTTACATCACAGTACGCTAGGCATTATTGGAATGGGCCGCATTGGTCAGGGGATCGCAAAGCGTGCCCTTGGTTTTGGGATGAATGTGATTTATCACAATCGCAGTCGGCTACCTGAAGCTGATGAGAAAGCCTGCGCTGCAAAGTATGTTTCTAAAGAAGAATTACTGCGTACGGCTGATCACGTCATCTTGGTATTGCCCTATACAGCAGAGAGTCATCACACCATTGCTGCAAAAGAAATTGCCCTAATGAAACCGACTGCAACCCTGGTAAATATTGCTCGTGGTGGTATTGTCGATGATGCAGCTTTAGCCCAAGCACTCAAGGAGAAAAAAATCTTTGCAGCAGGCCTAGATGTATTTGAGGGTGAGCCTAAAGTGCATCCCGAGTTACTCAAGTTAAGTAATGTAGTCTTGGCTCCGCACATTGCAAGCGGAACAGAAAAGACCCGTAGGGCAATGGTGGATTTAGCAGTAGAAAATTTACGCGCTGCACTGGCTGGCAAGAAACCACCGAGCTTAATTAATACCGAAGCATTTAAAGGCTAGTACAAATAAGACTCAAGTACGTGTAGTGGTAAGAATAAAGCCGAGCAATGCTCGGCTTTATTAATTGATACATGCCGAATTTATTGCTTACTCGGCTTCAATCTCTTCTGGTAATTCGCGCAGCGCTAATTCGATTCCACCAAATTTGCCAGCAACCCAGTTATAAACCTTGCAGGCAATCCACAATAATCCAAAGCCTAATAAGGCATTAAGAATAAGAGCAGACAACACTGTAAATCCGGGAATAGCGCCATCGCGAATGAAGGCAACGAAGAGCGCCAATAAGACGATTGGAACGGAAAAGCACAGATAAACCAAAACGAGCGTTTTGGCGGTATGCATCGGGTCTAGGAAGACAAGTTCTTTTTTACTAAGTTTCATGATGACGCAATCTTAAAGCAGTCCATCAAAAAGCGCTACATCTACCCAGTCGCCAGCAGAAATATTTCCTTGATCGTGTCCTAGGATCACAAAGCAATTTGCCTCACTCATGGAGCGCAAAATTCCTGCACCTTGGCTACCGGTCAACTTGACGCTTGGGCGCCCATCAGCATTTCGCCCGAAGATAGCGCGCTGAAACTCGGTACGGCCGGGTTTTTTTCGTATCGGCGCCTCACAGATTGCTTGAGTAATTGGTGGCTCGGTCTGATTGGCGCCATTGAGTTGCAAGAGTGCACTTCTCACAAATTGATAAAAAGTCACCATTACTGCGACTGGATTGCCAGGTAGGCCAAAGAATAAGGTTTTACGTGCAGGTGATTCGCCTGCTACGGGTTTGAGAATTCCAAAGGCCATTGGTCGGCCTGGACGCATTGCAATTTTCCAGAAACCGACATCTCCTAGCTCTTGCATGATCTGCTTGGTGAAGTCTGCTTCGCCAACAGAAACTCCGCCAGAAGAGATGAGAACATCTGCTTTTGTAGCTGCATCAAGAAACGCTTGTTTAAGTGATGCTGGATCATCACGCACAATACCGCAATCAATAATGTCGAGGTTGAGGCGATTCAGTAAACCAGTCAGGCTATAGCGATTGCTGTCATAAATACTGCCAGCACTCAGGGTTTGATCTAAGGATCGCAACTCATTCCCAGAAGACAGAATTGCTACCTTGATTTTGCGCTTTACTTTAAGCGTAGCAATACCAAGTGATGCCGCTAAACCTAAATCTGAAGGACGTAGTAAACGACCAGAGCTAATTGCGGGTTTGCCTTGTTGGAGATCTTCGCCACGCAAGCGACGATTCTCACCAGGCTTTAATTGGTTTTCTTGAAACTCAATCTGGGTTTCTGTTTGAGTGCTCGTGAACTCTTGTGGAATCACGGTATCGCAACCAATCGGCATTACCGCACCCGTCATGATCTTGAGGCACTCCCCAGGATTGATTTTGCCTACATAAGGTTTGCCAGCATAGGCAGTTCCTACAATTTTTAGGGAGATGGTGGCATCGCTAGCACCGAGGCACTCACCATTAAAAGCATAGCCATCCATTGCTGAGTTATCAGCTGCAGGAACATCAATCGGTGAGAGTAAGTCTTCTGCCAGAATGCGATTGATTGCTTGATCCAAAGAAACAGTTTCGATGTGAGTTACATCGCCTATCGCTTGCGACTCTTCAATCAGTTCCTTAACCAATTGAGAGATAGCTTTACGCGCTTCATCGACATGGAGTGATGAGGTGAGAAGAATCGGGCTATTGGGCGAGCACTTCATATTGATGCCTCTTCTAGGCGTTTTAATTCTTCGGGAGTATTGATGTTGGCAAACGCTTGCGTATCATCAAACACGACAGTACTAGTGTGTAATTCTTTGAACCAGCGATCAATTTTGAGATCGCCTTTCTTGATAAAGATTTCTAAAGGCTCCTTAAGATCAGCGCGCATTAAACAAAAAACGGGCTGCGCCCAGATCTTGTCATTAATCTCTTTGGTGGAGGCATATACCAGTTGAAAGTCACCACGAGTCATTTCAGTTGCTAGCTTGATACCTAAATCTGCTGGGAGCAAAGGAGAATCGCAGGGCACAGTCAGTAAGTAGGGGCTTGTACATGCCTTGAGACCGGCAGAAAAGCCAGCCAGCGGCCCTGAAAAATCAGGCGTCTCATCCACGATGACGGGGTGGCCATAGGTAGCGTACTTCGTAATATTGCGATTGGCATTAATGAGGATTGGACCAACTTGGTTCCCCAGTCTTTTGATAGCAGATTCAATTAAAGGTTTCCCAAGAAAAGGAATAAGTCCTTTATCAATGCCCCCCATGCGTTGGGCGCGACCGCCAGCTAAGATAAGACCGGTAATTTGAGCGGGGGAAATCATTAGCCGCCAATATAAGACATTTCGACTTTACGAGAACCAGTCGCTGGATTTGCAGTATGCGAGCCACGAATCTCAGAATAATGATCATCACGCGCTGACCAAGTATTCATGATCGCATTAGCAATCTCGAGATCACTCTTGCCTGAGCGTAATAGACTCTTGAAATCAAATCCTTCATTGGCAAAAAGGCAGAGATACATTTGACCGTCAGTGGAAATGCGAGCGCGGGTACATTCATGGCAGAAGGTTTGGGTAACACTGGAGATCACGCCAATTTCGCCCGAACCATCAACATAGCGCCAGCGCTGAGCAACCTCGCCAGTGTAATTAGCTTCAATTGCTTGCAATGGAAAGACTGCATTGATTCTGGCGACTACTTCTTTGGAGGGCAGTACTTCTGCCATATTCCAACCATTGGAGCTACCGACATCCATGAATTCAATAAAGCGCAGAATCACGCCACTGCCTTTGAAATGCTTAGCCATCGATACGATCTCATGATCGTTAGTGCCTTTTTTCACCACCATATTTACTTTGATGTTTTCAAAGCCAGCTTCTTGCGCAGCAGCAATACCATCTAAAACATCAGCTACCGGAAAGTCGACATCATTCATCTTCTTAAAGATGTCATCGTCTAAACCATCTAAGCTAATAGTGAGTCGTTGCAGACCAGCAGCCTTTAAGGCAGCAGCTTTCTTGCGCAGGATGCTGCCATTCGTTGTCAAAGTGAGATCCAGTGCTTTACCCTCTGGTGTTCGTACCTGCGCCAACATGCCAATGAGTACTTCTAAGTTCTTACGCAGAAGCGGTTCGCCACCAGTTAAGCGAATCTTCTCAACGCCTAAGGTGGAGAAGATGGTAGTTAAGCGAGTAATTTCTTCAAAGCTCAAAAGTTCTTTGTGTGAAAGATAGGGATAGTTTTGATCAAAGACTTCTTTGGGCATGCAGTAAGTGCAGCGGAAGTTACAACGATCAGTAACTGAAATGCGAAGGTCACGTAAGATGCGTCCACGTTTATCTTGGGTGTTTTGGTGAGGTGCAATCAGTTGGGTCCCAATAGACGGCGACAGGCCTTTGCCTTCATCAATGCGAATCGGAATGACCTTGGACGTTGCGGGGATTGCTTTTTCAACCATATTCTGAATTATGGCTTTGAAACGGTGTTTCTGCCAAACCGCCAAATATCCTTATGGGATAAATGACGGTCTGGAGAAAAAGCGTAAATCAGCGTTAAACCGTTTTTTCCTGGCCGCCAGTTTCAACTAAAACCATTGGCCCTTCTGGCAGGCTTGCTGCAGGCTTAGGTGTTCTGCCTAAGTTGCTTGGCTCAGGCTGAATCTGACCTTGTGCCTCTGCATGCTTAGAAGCATCAGTAGCAACCCAAATCATGCCGGCAGATTGCACTACGCTATGCAAAGGAGTTTCTTCAAGCGCTTGGAAGGCAACCTTTGGAAGCTCTGGTGCAGACTTAGAAATGACCTCAACAGAAGATGCTGTTGCAAGGTTTGCAACTACAGCAACTGGAGCGCTCGAAGCATCTTGAGCTGGACGATTTGATTGACGTGGAGGGCGGGGTGCTCTCTCACTTCTTTCTTGTCTTTGCGCAACAGGTTTTGCATTACCAAAGCTATTGGCAAGATTTTGAATCGGCATCGATGCAGAAGCACCAGCCATACCTACGGGAGGGCCTGTAAATGGACTTGCTGATACTGCAGGAGCATTAGCTGCATCACCTTCAGTGCGTTCACCGCGATCATCGCGCTCATTTTTGCCACGACCACGACCACGACGGTTGCGACCACGACCACGACGCTCTTCGCCATCAGCACTCGGTGTTGCTTCACTACCAGTAGCAGCTTCGGTTGCAGGGGTTACTGCAGCTGGGTTTACTTGGCGCTCTGGTTTTGGACCATTTTGATTACGGTTACGGTTATTACGATTATTGCGGTTACCGTTATTACCTTCAGTAGTGCCCTCAGCTGCATTTGCTACTGGACGTTCTACACGTTCACCATTGCGATCGTTACGCTCACCGCGACGATTACGACCACGATTGCGATCACCGGCATTACCGTTCCGTCCTTGATTGCGACCGCGTGCATTATTTTCTACTGGCTTCTCTGCTGCTGCAGGTGAGGAAGAGAACAATCTCTTCACAAATCCGAATAAGCCACCAGAGCTCTCAACTTGTACTTTTTCAGTACGAGCTGGACGTGGTTGGCTGATTGGCGCAGGCTGCGTTGGGGTAATGCCCTTAACAGCTGCTTCAGGACGCACTTTCACATCAGCATCTTTACGACTAACTGTCGTGTCGGTCTCAAGTTCGCGAGCAGCTTCTTCAGCCATCACGTAACTAGCCTTCTGATCATCAAGACGCGGATCGTCATGACGTAAACGCTCTAATTTGTAATGTGGTGTTTCTAAATGCTTGTTTGGAACCATCAAGACGTTCACTTTGAAGCGCGTCTCAATCTTGATCACTTCAGCACGTTTTTCATTTAAGAGGAAAGCAGCCACTTCGACTGGTACCTGTGTATGAATCGCTGCTGTGTTTTCTTTCATTGCCTCTTCTTGGATGATGCGCAGAACTTGCAATGCAGAAGACTCGGTGTCACGAATGTGGCCGGTGCCGTTACAACGTGGGCAAGTCACATGGCTGCCTTCAGAAAGGGCAGGACGTAAGCGCTGGCGTGACATTTCCATCAGGCCAAATCGAGAGATCTTACCCATTTGAACGCGCGCACGGTCATGACGCAGAGCGTCGCGCAGGCGATTCTCAACATCTTTCTGAGCCTTGCTCGATTCCATATCAATGAAGTCGATCACGATCAAGCCACCCAAGTCCCGCAAACGGGCTTGACGGGCGATTTCATCGGCAGCTTCTAAGTTGGTACGAGTTGCCGTTTCTTCAATATCAGAACCACGGGTTGCGCGGGCAGAGTTCACGTCTACAGAAACCAATGCTTCAGTATGGTCGATCACAATCGCGCCGCCAGATGGCAATGGCACAGTCCGTGAGTACGCAGTTTCAATTTGATGCTCAATTTGGAAACGAGAGAACAAAGGCACATCATCTTGATAGCGCTTTACTCTTGGCAAGTTGTCCGGCATCACTACCGACATAAATGCTGCAGCTTGCTCATAGATGTCATCAGTGTCGATCAGAATCTCACCGATATCAGGCTGGAAGTAATCGCGAATTGCGCGAATCACTAAACTAGACTCGAGGTAAATCAAGAGTGGTGCTGAATTACCTTTAGCAGCATCATCAATCGCTTTCCATAACTGCATCAGGTAACTTAAGTCCCATTGCAGTTCGGTAGCGTCACGACCAATACCAGCAGTGCGAGCAATGATGCTCATACCATCAGGTATATCTAATTGGGACATGGCATCGCGCAGTTCTTGACGGTCTTCACCCTCAATACGACGGGAAACACCACCTCCACGAGGATTATTTGGCATTAGTACTAAATAACGGCCAGCCAATGAGATAAAGGAAGTTAAAGCAGCGCCTTTTTGGCCACGCTCTTCTTTTTCTACTTGAACAATGATTTCTTGACCTTCGCGCAAAGCATCCTTAATGGAAGCACTGCGAACGTCTATGCCTTCTTTGAAATAGGTTCTGGCAACTTCTTTGAATGGTAAAAAGCCATGACGCTCTTCACCGTAGTTGACAAAGCAAGCCTCGAGGGAAGGCTCAATGCGGGTAATAACACCTTTGTAAATATTGCCTTTGCGTTGTTCGCGACCGGCAGCTTCGATATCAATATCGATGAGTTTTTGACCATCAACGATGGCAACTCGCAACTCTTCTTGTTGAGTTGCATTAAATAACATGCGTTTCATAACACTCTCCTATGGGGGAG
>CAIVXR010000214.1 GCA_903909925.1 uncultured beta proteobacterium
ACCTGAATCTGTACAACTGACAATTGATGGCAAAGGACAAATTTTTTGGAATAGTACTGCGATTGATTTAAAAACCTTTGATGGTTATGCAGAGAAAGCAGCTCAAAAAGAGCCTCAGCCAGAAATTAACTTGCGTGCTGATAAGTCGGTGAAATATGAGTATGTCGCTCAAGTCCTTGCAGCATCTCGCCGCGCCGGGCTTACTAAATTGGGTTTTGTAACAGAGCCTAATTAATGATTGCCTAGGCTATTTATTTAATCTTATAAGGCGTTTTAGCGAGCGAGCAAGTCTCTTCGCTGGTGTAGGTACCATTCCCAATCGTTGCTCCGAGAATGCCGCCTTGTATTTTTTCAACCTTCTTTAATTTTCCAGTAACTGGATCGAGCGTAATGTTCGTCAGGACTGTACCTGCGGGATAAGAGACTCCCATCAGCTCTTCTGGCTGAAAGCTTGCCTCGATCGTGATCAAAATATTAGGACGGGCCAAGACTATGCTCTTGACGACTTGTGTTCCATACATATCAGACTGATCTAAGTCACGACCATCTAAAAATAGCTTTGCCTTTTGAGTGCCCGAAGCGAGCATCATTTTCATTTCATACTCTTCGGTATAGTTTTTTTCAGCACGCTTGCAATTAAATTCAAGAACATCAATGCCCCATGCAGCAAATGATGAAAAAGTCATTAGGATAAATACAAGGAGTCTCATAGGTGATAAGAGGCGCGTTTCTTTCATAAGAGAGTTAATATACTAATTAATTTGAGCTTTAGTCTAACATTAGAATCAACGTAAACTCATGAATGTAGATATCAATAAAATTAATGCTGAACTCAAAAGAGCGGTTGCTCTTCACGAGTCAGGAAATTTAAAGGCTGCGCTTGTGATCTATGAACGATTCAATGCTCAGTTCCCAAATCAGCCCGAAATACTCTCACTACTAGGTACAGCCCAATATCAAACCGGGAATTACCAAGCAGGCATTAAGACTTTATATGCGGCACTTCAAATCAATCCCATAAATCCAAATGTTTATAACAATCTTGGTAATGCCCTACGGGAACTAAATCAATACCCAGATGCATTGCAATGCTATGACATTGCCATCACCCAAAAGACAGATTATGCTCATGCCCATAATAATCGCGGACTAGCTCTAAAAGATCTTGGCGAGATAGATCAAGCAATAGCAAGCTACAAAAACGCTTTAGCAATTAAAGCGGATTATGCCGAACCATATAACAATATTGGCAACATCTATGCTGATCAAAAGCGAGTTAAAGAAGCGCTAGATTTTTATAACAAGGCAATTGAATTAAATCCTAATTACGCTACAGCATACTGGAATAAATCGCTCCTTAAACTATTAAATGGTGAGTACGAGGAGGGATTTAAACTTTACGAATGGCGATGGAAGGCTCAAGGTCTAAAGTACACCAGAAATCTCCCTGGTAAGCTATGGCTCGGGGGTGATGACCTACAAGGCAAAACAATTTTCATTCATGCCGAACAGGGTCTGGGAGATACCATTCAATTTGTTCGGTATATAAAGCTTTTAAAGAATTTAGGGGCCTCTATTATTTTAGAAGTACAGCCACAACTTTTAAGTCTATTAAGTGAGTATGAAGGCGCAAATGTAATCTCAATTGGAGACCCAATTCCACAATACAACTATTACTGCCCTCTTTTAAGTCTTCCACTTGCCTTTAGAACTACCCTAGAGACGATCCCGAACTTCACGCCATACTTAACAGCAGAACCAGTAAAAGTTGACCAGTGGAAGCACAAATTAGGCATCAGAAATAAGCCAAGAATTGGACTGGTGTGGTCAGGCGGGTTTAGGCCAGATCAACCGGAGGTCTGGGCAATTAATAAGAGGCGTAATATCTCACTCAATCTTCTTGAGCCGCTAAAAGATGTTGATGCTGAATTCTTCAGTCTTCAAAAAGGTAAAGAAGCCGAGGAAGAATTATCAAATCTTAAAAAATCAGACTGGGCTGGCCCAATAATTATTGATCATACCTATGATTTAAAGGATTTTTCAGACACCGCAGCTCTAATTGAAAATTTGGACCTAGTCATCTCAGTCGACACATCAACAGCACATATGGCTGCCGCCCTTGGAAAACCGGTATGGCTACTAAGTAGATACGACAATTGCTGGCGATGGCTTATAGATCGAACTGACTCGCCTTGGTATCCTAGCGCAAAAATTTTTAGACAGCCATCGCCAGGTGATTGGCGGACGATGATACAAAATTTATCCGAGAAACTTAGGAAATAAGAAAGCTACGCGCTGAAGTTAACCATAAATAGTTTTGATTAATAATTTCTCTTTGGGCACCTTCTTGAGTATGGCCTCCAAATGATGGCCATTAATTGATTGTTCGACTATCTCAAACGCCCCCAAAAACCCATACATTGCAGCCCAACGATTGTCGTTATCAAAATAGAGTGGGAATGTCTCATCAGAAATGATATTCACGTGAGTGGGGTCGCGCCAAGCATCACCAAATGGAAAGCAAGGGGTTTTTGAATAAAACAACCCCCCAGAATCTGATACTTTTAACACTCTATAAATCTCATTCATGATGTTAATGAACGGATGAATTCTATTAGGGTTATATAGCAGCCTAGGAATATGCTCAAGAAAATCATGGGCGGTGACATAATCCAAAGAGTTATCCTGGAAAGGAATGGGCTCAATTACTAAATCAGCTTTATATACAAAGTCTGGGACCTCTTCCCGGATATCAATTCCAAAAACCTCATCCGCCTTAAATGGATTTTTAGGTGAAATGCCTGAACCTAAATCTAGAGACTTCGTCATTCAAATACCTTTCTGGAAAAAGCTATCAAAAAAATTATAATTAAAGAAAAAACTATTGGCCCACTGAAATCAAGTAGTCAATAAAAACAGCATCATCTACATACTTAGCAAAATGCTGTCTTATATCGGAGCTATTTAAGCTATGCTGCAAAAGCTGGTACATTTTTTTATATAGATGAAATTTTTTTTGCTTTAGGTAAACAATCATCAGCTCTAGATATTCAATAGATGCATAAGTTCCGCCACTTAAATATGGAAATAGGTCAAGCATTTTTGAATCATCACAATGTCTCCACATATTGAATAAACCATGGAATCCAAATGTTTCTCCCTCAGGACTTGTTCGCTCATATGAAAATTGATCAGCAATCTCGTCTGATGCAAATTTAATGCCGCGCCCCTCAAGAGATGACCTCAAAACTCTACAAATTAATTCGTCTTCATTTAGGGAGTAATCAACGCCCACCAAATCAACCAGAGCCTCCTTCATAAGTCTCTTAGATCTGAGTGAAAAACCGCCATTACCTACTGAAAAGCCATCATTGTGCCAAGGCCAACGTGCACCAATATAGTCATAATCTAAAAATTTATTCTGCCATGAATTTTTAGATGTTACGAAACCATCCCACTGCACAATTAATACATATTCAGTAGAGATGTAACTCAAGAGACTCTCGATGATAAATCGAGAGTAATCATTCCTAGAATTTAAGCGTTCAATTTGCACCCCGTTGAATGGTCCATCTATAATTTGATCAGACAGAAGAATGGCATCGCCAAATTCTATATTTTGCGTGGATATGCTAATTGCATCCGCGGCTAACCTAGGCGTAACGCAATCAATTGCACAAATGGTTACTTCGCTTAAATTTAGTCTCATTGGAATTTATTTTAAATGGGGGACAAGACTCTAAGCCATTATGGTTTTATATTAAGCATAAAGTCATCAAAAGACTTAAGATTATTGACTATCGCGAGTTTCTTGAACTCAATTGAATCTGCTTTAAGTCCAATTCGAGCGCTATCAATATCTATCGATGGAGTCTGGGCAGATGAATTCTCTGAAACCGCATACCTCAAGGCAACCTCGACTATATCGTCATAGGCAATCTCGAAATCCTTTTCCCTAATCAATTTCGCCATTAAATCCCAATGAAATCCTTGGCCAGGAACTCTTTTGGAAGTATGGCGAAATGCGTGGCTTCCCAAAATGACCTTATTGATCATTTGATTAACACTTCTGATAGGTACATGCGCCAAAGTTAATGGGAGTGTAAGCGGCTGACAATTCGTTGCTTCATTACTAGCACTATGGCTACCCAATGAAACTTTACAATTCTTTGCGTAAGCGTTTCCAATTATCACTTTATAGTATTGTTCCGGCTCCTCAGTGCGCGCTCTAAATAAATCATACAGAGGAGACTCAACATGGTAGTAATGATCCGCAATTGGGCAAAATGTCTTCCACGGAATTAGGCCAAACTCATTACCTGCTAAGCTATCTTTTAAAACTTTTTCAAGAGCAGATTTTGAATCAACCAACAAAAACTCGTCTGCATCCAGCGGCATTATATAGTCGTATAAATTTAGTTCGGCAAGCTGCCTAACAAGACCAGTAACAATTTCGCCCTGATTAAATTCACTGCTATTTAAATGACAGTATCCTACTGGGAAGCCAGCTTTCTTCAGCTCAGAAATTATTAAAGGAGTCCCATCGCTACTGAGATGATCAATTATATAAATTGCATCAAAGATTCTGGAGTTTATTCTGATAAATAATTCCAAGATATCACACTCATTCCGAATCATTGATACTGCAGCAAGTTTTATAGACACAATGTGCAGACTCCATAGCATAACCAGCCGAATATGGTAACGAACTAATTACAACATAAAAAATATTATAACCATAAGGAACATCCGGACTAAGCCTCTCATGGTGCTTCACTAATTTTGATAAAAGCTTAAATTAGCCTACAGCGAACTCAAACATATGCTGAATGCAATTTTTCACTTTAATAAAAGTAGTAAAGTGAGCTGAAGTGCTCTATTTAAAAAGGTTGAATGTCTTTGGTGCCCGAGGCCGGAATCGAACCGGCACGACTTTTTTGAGTCGGCAGATTTTAAATCTGCTGTGTCTACCGATTTCACCACTCGGGCTCGCACAAACAGAAACTGCTGCGCTAAATAAATCAAGACAGGTGAAATTTTA
>CAIVXR010000215.1 GCA_903909925.1 uncultured beta proteobacterium
AGAAATTGGCAGAGCCACTAGCACCGAACAAGCTACCTGAGGCGCCTGAACCAAAAGCTGCGCCCATATCTGCGCCCTTACCTTGCTGCAATAGGACCAACAGAATCACAGCCAATGCTGAAATTACCTGCATTACGATCAATAAAGTCTTAAGCCATTCCACAATTCATCTCCAAATAAAAATCTATGCCTTACAGATGGCTAGAAACTCTTGGGGATCTAATGAAGCTCCCCCAACCAATCCACCATCAATATCAGGCATTGCAAACAACTCAACAGCATTGTCAGATTTGACACTGCCGCCATACAAAATTCCAACATGAGAAGCAACGTCCTCATCAAATTCCGCCAATTGCAAACGGATGGCGCGATGCATATCCTGGGCAATTTGGGCGCTCGCAAACTTGCCAGTGCCAATCGCCCAAACCGGTTCATAAGCAATTAAGCAATCAGCTAAACGGTCTTGAAGGACTGATAGCTGCTTTGCCACCTGCCCTCGTACAACCTCTACTGCTCTACCTGAATTTCTTTCATCTGCAGTTTCCCCCACACAAATCACCGGAGTCATACCACTGTCTAATACTTGCAAAGCTTTCGCTGCAACAATCTCGTCCGTCTCATGATGGGATTGACGACGCTCAGAGTGGCCAACAATCACGTAGCTACAGTCCATTTCTTTTAAGGTTGAAGCAGCTACCTCACCGGTATATGCGCCAGACTCAAAAGCTGAAGCGTCTTGTGCTCCGAGACTTAAAAATGCCA
Organism: uncultured beta proteobacterium; assembly: GCA_903909925.1. GTDB lineage: Bacteria > Pseudomonadota > Gammaproteobacteria > Burkholderiales > Burkholderiaceae > Polynucleobacter. The sequence continues at coordinate 763 of CAIVXR010000215.1, forward strand.
AAGAATATTCTTTAATCAGCACTGCACATTGCGACAAATACGGAAATGGCGGACATACAGCAAACTTACGGCCAGACGGCATGCCACTTTCCATGCCACGGGCAACGGTCTTGATCCAATCTTCATTGCTAGCAAGATTGCCATTCATTTTCCAGTTACCGATGATGATGAGTGGTCGCATTTTTAACTAAAAGCTTCTAGACCGTTAAAACAATCTTACCGACATGCTCTGATGACTCCATCAAGCTATGTGCATCAGCGGCCTGGTCTAATTTGAAGGTTTTGTAAATCACCGGCTTTAACTGACCCGCATTGAGTAAAGGCCAGATATTGTCATACAGCTGTTTTGTTATCTGCTTCTTAAATGAGACTGGCCGAGGACGTAAGGTTGAACCAGTAATGGTTAAACGACGACGCAAGATTTGATTAGTGCTTACCTCTGCCTTAGATCCACCCTGAATCGCAATGATGACAATTCGTCCATCATCAGCCAAACAATCGATTTCACGTTGGACATAAGCGCCAGTCACCATGTCGAGAATGACATTGACACCTTGACCATCAGTGGCCTTCTTAATCTCTTCCACAAAATCTTGAGTTTTGTAGTTCACTGCTAAATCAGCGCCTAACTTAATACAAGCCGCGCACTTTTCATCTGTACCCGCAGTCACAAATACTTTATGACCTAAAGCCTTGGCAATCAAAATGGCAGTAACACCAATACCACTAGAGCCACCTTGAACGAGTAGAGTCTCGCCTTCTGCCAACTGACCACGCATGAAGACATTACTCCATACGGTATAGAACGTTTCAGGCAATGCTGCAGCCTCTTGATCAGTGAACCCTTTTGGATATGGCAAGCATTGGGCAACAGGAGCTGTGCACAGCTCAGCATAACCACCACCCTGCACTAAAGCGCAAACTTTATCGCCAAGCTTGAGACCAAACTGATTATCGGCATGAGCTAAGTCACCGCCAATAATCTCACCAGCAACCTCGAGACCAGGAATATCAGAAGCACCGGCTGGCACAGGATAAAAACCTTTGCGCTGGAGAACGTCTGGTCGGTTGATACCGGCAGCGATCACCTTAATCAAAATCTCGCCCGATCCAGCAGTAGGAATAGCTGGATCCGGACGAGTGGCTGGCACCAACATTTCTGGTGCGCCAAATTCTTTGATTTCCATTACGCGCATGAGAGCTTCTCGCAGTAGTAGATGTGAATAGCTTAAGCTGTTTCGTCAGCTGCAGGAGCCGCTTCAGTAGCTCCAGCTAAAGGAGCAATCGAGCCGCCCTCTTCTGCCATTGCAGCTTTCAGTGATAAACGCAAACGACCACGCTCATCAGCAGCTAACAACTTCACGCGCACCACTTGGCCTTCTGCTAAATAGTCTTTGACTTCTTTTACGCGCTCGTTAGAGATTTCAGAGATATGCAAGAGACCATCTTTACCTGGAAGGATGTTGACCAAAGCGCCAAATTCGAGCAGCTTCACTACTGGACCTTCGTAGATCTTGCCTACTTCAGCTTCTGCAGTAATACCTTCGATACGCGCTTTTGCTTCTGCCATGCCTTCGGCACTAGTAGAGGCAATAGTCACGGTGCCATCATCTTTAATATCGATGCTGCAACCAGTTTCTTTGGTCAAGGCTTGGATAGTTGCACCGCCCTTACCAATCACTTCACGAATCTTGTCTGGATGAATCTTGAATGACACCATGCGCGGAGCATGTGCTGACAATTCTGTACGAACCGAGCCCATCGCTTCTTGCATTTTGCTCAAGATGTGCAAACGGCCTTCTTTAGCTTGCGCTAAAGCCACTTGCATAATTTCTTTAGTAATACCTTGAACCTTAATGTCCATCTGTAGTGCAGTAATACCATTTGCAGTACCTGCTACTTTGAAGTCCATATCGCCTAAGTGATCTTCGTCACCCAAGATGTCGGTCAAGACAGCAAAACGATTACCATCCAGGATCAAGCCCATCGCTACACCAGCAACGTGTGCTTTTACTGGAACACCAGCATCCATCATTGCCAAACAGCCGCCGCAAACGGAAGCCATTGAAGACGAACCATTGGACTCGGTAATTTCTGAAACTACCCGAATGCTGTATGCAAAATCTTCAGCACTTGGCAATACTGGAATCAATGCGCGCTTAGCTAAACGGCCGTGACCAATTTCACGACGCTTAGGGCTACCTACACGACCAGTTTCACCAGTAGCGAACGGAGGCATGTTGTAGTGGAACATGAAACGATCACGGTATTCACCTTCGAGCGCATCAATAATTTGCTCATCACGTGCAGTACCTAAAGTAGCTAC
>CAIVXR010000216.1 GCA_903909925.1 uncultured beta proteobacterium
AGCCATGATGAGTTTGCTGGCTTTTTGAGTAATGGGAGCCAATTTAGATAAGCGCTCAGCCAGAGCATCTGCTTCTTTGCCAAGTTGATCAGCATCGTAAGTGGCTAATAGGTAGCCTTGGACTTTAAGTTCACTTGCTGAAATCATCTCAGCCAAGAGCAGCATACGGCGAACGATATTCATACCCAGGTGGGCAGCTAACCAAGCAATATTGCCAGGATAGAGGCAATTGCCGAGGGTTTTGGCGATGGGCACACCAAACTTGGCATCCGGCGTGGAGATTCGAAAATCACAGCAGGTCGCAATGGCAAGTCCACCGCCCACTGCCATACCATCAATCACTGCAATGGTGGGTATCGGCAGTGTTGCCAAGGGATTTAAATATTCATGAATGGCTGCTTCATAGCGAACGCCATCTTCACCATCTTTAAAGCTGGAAAATTGCGCAATGTCACTTCCAGAGACAAAAGACTTGCCACCAGCACCTCTAAAGATAGCCACCCGAATATTGGGATTCTTGGCAATGTCCTGGCAAATCGATTGAAGGCTTTCATACATAGCAACCGTCATGGCATTGAGTGCTGCCACGTGATCAAAAGTAATGTAGGCAAACTTGCCACGCAATTCAAGGCTTACTTGCGCAACCTTACCCTCTTGATCTTTTGGTGCCATAGAAAAAATTATTCGGCTTTAATGTTTAGGCTCTTGACTAAGCGCTGGTATTTAGCAAGCTCACCGGTTAAGAACAGACTAAATGCAGCGGGAGTTGCAGGCCCTTCAGGCTGTAAGCCTTGTGAATCTAATGTCTTCTTGATCTGTGGATCTGCCATCGCCGCTTTGACTGCCTGATCAATCTTGTTCACGACTACTGGATCCATCCCTTTAGGTCCCATGATGGAATACCAATTAGTGACATCAAATCCAGTAATACCAACTTCATTAAAGGTTGGGACATTTGGCAAAATAGATAAACGCTTCGGAGTAGAAATCGCTAGCGCTTTTAAACTACCCTCTTTAATCTGTTGCAAGTTTGGTGGCAAGGTATCAAAGTTCATCGTAATCTGGCCACCAAGTAAATCAATAATCGCTTGGCCGCTACCCTTGTATGGCACATGGTTGATCTGAATACCGGCAATCTTGCCAAATAAGGCGCCTGCTAAGTGTTGCGTACTACCAATTCCAGATGAACCATAGGTCATTTGTCCAGGGTTAGCCTTAGCAAGCGAAATCAATTGTGCTACGGAATTCACGGGCAATGATGCTTTGACCACCAAGACGTTAGGTACATAACCTAGATAGGTAATGGGCGTGAAATCAGTTGCAGGGTTGTATGGCACGTTAGTCAGAACAAACGGTGCAATCGCATTGGAATTCGAGTGGCCCACCAGCAAGGTATAACCATCTGGGTTAGCTTTAGCGATCTGATCTGCAGCAATCGTTCCTGCAGCTCCAGACTTGTTTTCAACGATGACACTTTGACCCAAAATCTCACCCATCTTGGGGGCAATTGCCCTGGCCACAATATCTGTACCCCCACCAGGAGCAAATCCTACGATCAGACGAATTGGCTTGGTTGGGAAGGCCTGCTGAGCGAGCGCAAAGAATGATGTGCAACTCAGTGTTACAGCAATCAGGCTACGTAGCGCCCATGTTGGCAATAGAAGCGACATATAGTCTCCAAATCTTATTTAAGTTGTCTTTGATACTATTAGATATTCATTCTAAACATATAAAAACCAGCAAACAATGAGCAAAACACCTAATCACCCTGATTTGAAGGGGTCAACAAGACCTTTGCCTCTTGCTGGCGTGCGAGTGCTAGACGTTAGCCAAGTGATGGCTGGACCGTACTGCTGCATGCTATTGGCCGACTTAGGCGCTGATGTCATCAAGATAGAGCCTCCTGGCACCGGAGATCAAACCCGGGGAGCGATGGGATTCAAGATGAAGGGTTCGGACAGCATGGGCTTTTTGAACATGAATCGCAATAAGCGTAGCGTCACTCTCAATCTCAAAACCGAAGCGGGCAAAAAGGTTTTCTTTGAGCTGGTGAAGACAGCAGATATTTTGGTAGAAAACTATCGCCCTGGTGTCATGAAAAAATTGGGGATTGATTACCCTTCCCTTGCACCGATTAATCCTGGCTTAGTCTATGCCAGCATCTCGGGTTTTGGACAAACAGGTCCATGGGCAGATCGTCCAGGCTTTGATTTGATGGCACAAGCCATGTCAGGCGTGATGAGTGTCACAGGTTATCCGGATGGCCCACCAGTAAAAGCAGGCGTGCCAGTTGCTGATATTGGCTGCGCACTCTTTGCTATTTATGGAATTTTGTCGGCTTATATTGGTAAAACCAAAGCCGGTGAAGGTCAATTTATTGATGCTTCGTTGTTTGACTCCGCTTTAGCATTTTCAGTCTGGGATACCTCTCAATATTGGGGCACTGGGGTTGAGCCCTACAAGCTAGGCACCGCCAATCATATGAGTGCACCTTACCAGGCT
>CAIVXR010000217.1 GCA_903909925.1 uncultured beta proteobacterium
CTCCTCGATATAACGCTCGATGAGGGTTTTTAGTAAAGCGCGGGAACGTTCATCCATGGTGGAAGGGATTTTATGCCTATGGTTTAATCGTTATATGTTAAGCCCATCCCCCAATTCCTCCAAGAAGGCATTTAGCCGGGTTGCGCTCGTCGGCAAATTTCAGGCTGATGGTATTGGAGAACGCCTTAAACACCTTGCTAAACTGGTCTCAGACCTGGGTTGTGAGGTTTTTATTGAGTCTGATACTGCCTCCCATCTTGGCTTAAAAGGCTATCCCACTAAAGCCCCTCAAGACTTTTCCGGAGCAATTGACCTCGTAGTTGTCTTGGGTGGCGATGGAACCATGTTGGGCATTGCCCGTCAATTAGCTGGCAGCAATGTCCCTCTCGTAGGGATCAATATGGGTCGACTCGGCTATATGACAGATATTCCCATTCAGTCTGTAGAGGACATCCTACCCAAAATCATCGCTGGCGAATATGAATCTGATACACGGACATTGCTTGATGCTGTCGTCATTCGTAATGGCAAAGAAATTAATCGCGCATTAGCACTCAATGATGTGGTCGTGAACCGCTCCGCTATTTCAGGGATGGTAGAACTGGCCGTGCATGTTAATGGCTCTTTTATGTACAACCAACGTTCTGACGGTTTGATTGTCTCTACTCCGACTGGCTCAACTGCCTATGCCCTATCTGCCGGAGGCCCCATTTTGCATCCCTTCGTTCCAGGCATTTTGCTTGTTCCAATTGCCCCTCATTCCCTTTCCAACCGGCCGATTGTCCTGCCACAAGATAGTGTGACGGTGATTGAGGTAGTGAATGGACTTCAAGTCATTGTTAATTTTGATATGCAATCACAAACTAACTTACAGAACGGTGACAAGATCCAAGTGCGTCAATCTGATAAAACAGTTGCCCTTTTACACCCCAGCAATCACAGCGACTACAAAACTTTGCGTGAGAAATTGCATTGGAATGAATACCCATCGACTTTTTGATGTCGAGTTCTTTGCTACGCTAATACATGCTTCAAACTATCTCACTTCGTGATTTTGTCATTGTCGATCAGCTTGAGCTAGACTTCTCGGCTGGCTTTACTGTCCTCACCGGTGAAACTGGTGCTGGCAAATCTATTCTTCTTGATGCCCTCAGTCTAGTTTTAGGAGAGCGTGCTGACAGCAGCCAAATTCGGGAAGGTTCTAATCGTGCAGAAATCTCCGCCCTCTTTCGAATTGACCCAGAGCTAATTAAATCTTTTGGCCAATGGCTAGATGAGCAGGGATTTCCTGTGGGGGATGACGGCCAAAGCCTCTTACTCAAAAGAACTGTAGAAAGTGGTGGCAGAAGTCGCGCCTTTATTAATGGCAGTGTTGCCACTTTGGCCCAATTGCGCGAGGCAGGCGATCAATTAGTAGATATTCATGGGCAACATGCACACCAACTATTGTTAAAGGGTGGTGCCCAACGCGAATTACTGGATCGTCATGCTGGCTTATTGCCTCTGGCTACTGAAGTAGCAAAAGCATTCAAAACTCTAAATGATTCTCGCCGTCGCTTAGAGCAAGCAGAAAATGCAGGGCAAGATATTGAGCGTGAACGTGAGCGCTTAGAGTGGCAGCTTGAAGAGTTAACTGAACTATCCCCCCAAGAAAATGAATGGGCCAATATTCAAGGTGAGCATGTGCGACTTGCCAATGGCGCCAAAATTATTGGTGGCTGCCAAGAGGCTATTGAAGTCTTAAGCGACGCCGATAACTCCATTGAATCAAGCCTGACCAAGGTTTGCAGCACTATCGGCGCATTGGCAGAACATGACCCAGCTCTTGGCAATATTAGCGAAGCCCTTGAATCTGCACAAATTCAATTAGATGAAGCAATTCATAGCCTTAATCGATACTTGCAAAAAGTAGATCTTGACCCTGCGCGGCTAGCACAAATTGAAGAGCGTATGCAAGCGCTACATGGCACTGCTCGCAAATACCGTACTGAGGCAGATGCGCTACCCGCGCTTCTTTTAGAAACTAGCGAGCGCTTAGAAGCCCTCACAGCGTCACAAAATATTGAGGCCTTACGTGAGAAAGTGAAGCAAGAAGAGCTTACTTATCTCAAACTTGCAAAACAACTCTCACAAAAACGTGGGAGTGCTGCATCTGAACTAGGAAAATTAGTGACAGATGCAATGCAAACTCTTTCCATGGCAGGCGGAAGACTAGAAATCGCCTTAACGCCACTAAACGAAGGCGGCTCACATGGCTTGGAGCAAATCGAATTCTTGGTTGCGGGGCATGCTGGCAGTACACCACGTTCCTTAGCCAAGGTTGCCTCTGGGGGTGAGCTGGCTCGAATCAGTCTAGCAATTAGCGTGATCACTAGCAAAGCATCGTTTACGCCCACCTTAATATTTGATGAAGTAGATGCAGGTATTGGTGGCGCTGTCGCAGAAACTGTTGGTAAGTTATTGCATCAACTAGGGCAATCCCATCAAATCTTATGCGTGACACACCTTCCACAAGTTGCCGCCCAAGGAAATCATCATCTCAAAGTCAGCAAATCACAGAGTGGCGATAAAACAATCTCTCAAGTAGAACCTTTAGCTAGAGCAGAACGCGTCGAAGAAGTAGCGCGTATGTTAGGTGGCGCAACGATCACCGATACTACCCGCCGCCATGCCCGCGAATTACTTGAGCAAAGTTAAAGCTTGCTAAGTATTGGATGGTGCTTGAAAGATTTTTAGCCAGAGCGCCATAACAGCAGCTCTAGCAGTAGCCAATTCAGGCTCATTTGTAAGATTGATACGTGTTTTTTCTGCCCCATCTAAACGCAGTCGATGTTGACGCGACCTCAATAGACGATATGCATTACCAACGGAATCGGCAATTTTTTGATCAATCAAATTCACTTCTCCAGCGATACGGAGCAAAGCGATATTACCGAGATTGCCAATCAGCCGTGGATGTTGATGCGAGTAAGCCAAAACTAAGAACTGCACCATAAATTCAATATCCACCATACCGCCAGAGTCGTGCTTTAAATCAAATTCGGTACTGGCATTGGGATGGCCCGCATGTACTTTACGACGCATCTCTAAAATTTCAGCGCGAAGCTGGTCAATATTACGTTGCTGACTTAATACTTCTGAACGCACAAGATCAAACTCCGAACCTACGGCTAAATTACCTGCAGAGAAACGCGCCCTGGTTAAAGCTTGATGCTCCCAAACCCAGGCAGCGTTATCACCCTCACGCATTTGATACTTTTTAAAAGCCTCCGCATTAGTCACTAAAAATCCAGCCGACCCATTCGGACGAAGCCGTGTATCAATTTCGAATAAGCTGCCAGCAGAGGTGAAAGAAGTTAACCAGTTGATCATGCGTTTAGCTAACAGTGCGTAGACTTCTTGAGCAGCATAGTCAGACTCTGCTGATTGATATAAAAAGACTAAGTCAAGATCAGAAGCGTACCCAAGCTCCTTGCCGCCTAACTTGCCATAAGAAATAATTGCAAACGGCGCAAGCAAATCTTTAGCTAAGCCAAACTTCTGCGCTACACCAGGCCACACCCGCTCAAAGGTAGCCTGCAGTATCAAATCTGCCAGAGCAGATAGGTGGTCGCTCACCTTTTCAAGGGCGAGAGGCTTATCAACGCCAATTCCAAGATCAGCTAAAAGCGTAATAAATGTCTCGGTATGGTGAGTTACACGCAGAATATCCATAGCCTGCTCAGAGCTTTCGCCATCGGCCATGACATCATCAAGACGCATGTTCAGATTCGCTTTTACTTCTTGCCAATACTCTTCAGGCTTTTCAATTAAAGCCTTCTCAGTTCCTGAATTTAACAAGTGATCTAATAAATGCGGGTGTCGCGTAAGATACTGCGCACCCCATTGAGATGCTTTAAGCAAATTCAATACATTCGCAAGTGCTCTTGGATATTCCGCCAAGATTGATAAGTAGGCACTACGTCTTACAATTGCCTCCAGTAAATCAAAAAAACGTAATAAGGTTTGATCAGCATGAGTTTGATCATTTCCTGCATGCTGCAAACTTTCTGCAGCTTTGCGCATCAAATTACCAAAGATAAGTCGACTCTTCTCAGGTAATTGTTTTTGCTTAGGGCTATCAACCCATCCACTCCAACGCACAAGCGTTTGTGGGAAATGCTGTCCATTCGGTTCCCAGCTCAAATCTAAAGGAACGAGCTCTAGTCTAGAGCTGCCATCGAGTAAGAAAGCTTTTTCAAAAAGGCATGCAACATGATTTTGGTGATGATCTAACTCGGCTATAAAAGATTCATTAGTCTGGCCCTGCTCTTCACCTGCTATTGAGATTGCCAAACGTGAGCGAGCCAACTCATCATCTGGTAGGTAATGAGTTTGTTGATCATCCCAGACTTGAATGCGATGCTCTAAGCGTCTTAAGAAGATATAAGCTGCTTTTAAGACATCGATTTCCTCTGCCGGCAAGATTCCTTGCTGCCCAATCAGCGTGAGAACTTCTAAAGTAGGGCGCACTCTCAGGCGAGGGTCTGTACCACCTCGCATCAACTGAAACATTTGCGCCAGGAATTCAATCTCCCGAATACCACCACGGCCTAACTTAATATCGCGTGAGCGACCCTGATGGCCAGCGGATCGTTTATCAGCCTCATGTTGAATCTGCGCATGCAAATCTCGAATAGAGGCAATCACACCATAATCTAAATGTCGTCTGTAAACAAATGGACGAATCAGTTGATCCAATTCGTTTGCACAGTAAATGTGCTCTGGTGATCCGGGCAGAGGCGCAATCAAGCGGCCTTTAATCCAGGCATACCGCTCCCACTCTCTGCCCTGAACTAAAAGATATTCTTCAAGCATGTCTAAGCTACATAACAATGGTCCAGAATCGCCGTTCGGACGCAAACGCATATCTACTCGAAAAACAAAACCATTTTCATCGTGCTCAGCCAGGAGCTTAATTAAACGTTTGCCCATGCGAGAAAACCATTCATGGTTTGAAAGACTTTTAGGTCCACCTATCGTCTCACCCTCATGCTCATACAAGAAAATTAAATCAATATCTGATGAGAGGTTTAATTCAAGTCCGCCTAATTTACCCATACCAACAACCATCAAAGGCATTTCAGCATTATTTGGTTTACTCCATGGAAGCCCGAACCGCTTATTCAAGTCTTCGCGAATATAGGCAATAGAATCTGCCACGGCCAACTCGGCGAAATGACTTAGACCCCAAGTCACCTCATCTAGAGTTGCCATCCCATTGAGATCCCGAAATGCTATCCAAATCATTAAGCGCTGTCTGGCCAGCCGTAAATTGGCCATAAATTGCGCTTCATCTAGCACAGACGCCTGCTCTGCAACCCCGCTATTTTTTAATAAATCCTGGATGCCCTGAAGATCAACTTTTTTCTGACCGTAAGACCTTAACCACTCAACCCAATCAGGGCGAGCATTGAGCCACCGCCGCGCATAGGTGGAATGCTGCTCTAAAAACGTAATTTGCCGAGAAAAATC
>CAIVXR010000218.1 GCA_903909925.1 uncultured beta proteobacterium
AGAAAGGCGCCTAATCTGCGCCACAGCCATTCGCCACCGCTACCATGCGCAATTTGGTACTTAAAGGAAATCCAGTCATTCACCCAGTTCCAGTAAAGTACTGGCCCGATTAAAAGTAATGCAAGCAGTATTGCCAACCAGAAACCTACCTTGCCAAGCCATGGTTTTCTATGAGTGCTAATAAATACAAGTAGTAAAGCAAAGGCAGTAAAGATCGCGGTGTATTTACTTAAGCCAGCCAATCCAAGTAGTAGTCCAGTTAAAAGCCAATCTCTAATTGTGAAGCGATCTTGAGTTAACCAACGGAGCGCCATCAGCATCAGACCCAGACTTAATGGTGCTAATAAAGTGTCTGGCAATAAACCTATTGCAAGTACATGCGGCATGGGCGCTGCGAGAATAGCGAGAACGGCCATCAGTCCACAACTGTTAGCTGAAGGTAGTGCACTGGTAAGGTAGCCCGAGTTGCGACCTTGGATGAAGTGATGAATCTCCAGCGTCACTTGATAAACCAAAAAGCAAGAAATTACCCAGAGTAGTTCAGGGACTAGACGAATCAAACCCTCCGAAGAGGTGAGAGTAACCAGTGGCCACTGAATCCAACCGACCAATGGCGGATGGTCAAAATAACTCCAAGCTAAATGCTGGGCATATAGCGCGTAATGCGCTTCATCAACCGAAAATTCAATTGAAAAACCTAGGGCAAAATGGACTAGCGCTGCTATGCAAATGCAGATTGCAGTCCAACTTGAGGGTGATTGGTGGCGCATAAGCCGATTTTAGACTCACTCTAGCGATTCTTTGGGACAATTAGCGATATGTTCAAACAGCTTCTTTATCCCTTGATTCTTAGTGCGCTGATTGCTTTGGCTGGTTGCGCTGGTTTTGGCGGCGGATCAGTTCAAGATGAGTCAGGGCAAGCTTTTGATCCAAGTCAGTTTCCAGCGCAGGAAGAGCTTCCTAAATTTTCTGCAGAGACTGCACGTGATGGTATGCCTAATGGTTGGAATTTCTATCGTATAGCGCCCTATAAAAAGAATACGATTTACCGTCTTGAAAATTACCAAGGTAGAACCGTACTTAGCGCGAATTCCAAAACATCCGCCTCAGGCCTAGCTGTGAAATTACGCCCAAGGCAGGTAAATAATTTATGGTTGCAGTGGGAGTGGAAGGCCTTGAGTGCTATTGCTGAAGCTGATAATGCTGAGCGTTATCACGACGATGCGCCTCTTCGAATATTGGTGGCATTTGATGGCAATAAATCGAAACTATCCTTGAAAGAAAAGATGAACTTTGAGATGGCTAATCTCATTAGTGGTCAAGAGATGCCTTATGCCACTCTCATGTATATCTGGTCTGGGAAATCTCCGGTTGATACAGTTATTAGCAATGCACATACCTCGCGCATTAAGATGATTGTGGTTGATTCTGGTTGGGATAACTTAGGTACCTGGCATAAACATCAACGTGACCTTGCTGCTGATTACAAGCGAGCTTATGGAGAAGCCCCAGGTGAGATCATCGGAATTGCCTTATTGACCGATACCGATAATACAAAATCAGAAACACGCGCAATCTATGGTGATATCGAGTTAGTGCGCAAGAGCCCAAAGTAAAGCTGGCTTAGCCGTGAGCAGGGCGCCAGCGTTTTAGTAAGAGCGCGTTGCTTAAGACACAAAAGCTCGAAAGCGCCATGGCACTGCCCGCCAGCATTGGAGACAGATAGCCTAGAGCTGCCAAGGGAATTCCAGTGGAATTAAAGATAAAAGCCCAAAATAAGTTTTGCTGAATCTTTCTCCAAGTCCTCTTGGAGATATCAATAGCATCTGCAACTAAAGTGGGATCTCCACGCATTAAGGTAATGCTTGCAGCCTGCATGGCAACATCAGTACCGGTTGACATGGCCATGCCAACATCTGCTGTAGCGAGAGCGGGGGCATCATTGACACCATCACCCACCATTGCAACCCATTGGCGTTCACCATCTCTGCCAGACGATTGCAGTTTGCGAATCATGTCCGCTTTATTGTTTGGCATGATTTGTGCAAAGACTTCATCGATACCAATGATTTGACCTACTTGATTTGCTGCCGCAGTATTGTCACCTGAGAGCATGACAGTTCGAATATGTAGTCGATGCAAAGAAGCAATTGCTACCTTGGCATTACTCTTAAGCTCATCACCAAAGGCAATAATTGCAATTGGTGATGATGTGGATTCATTCATTAATACAGAAACAGTTTGCCCTGCGTCAAAACAGACTTGTGCTTTTTGAATAATCTCTGCTTGATTTGGATTTGAGCTCAGCGAAGCAATACTTTGTAAGCAAAGGTTTTCACCAACCCAAGGCCCAGCGCTAGGCTTGCCGCTAATGCCAATACCGGGCAACGCTTTACTTTCAGAGGGCGGAATAGGGCTAACTCCTTTTTGTTTAGCGGCATCGAGTAAAGCCTTGGCTAAAGGATGCTCGCTGCCCAATTGCAAACCAGCAGCACTCGCTAGGATGACGTCTTCATTTGCCGAGCTCGTAAATGAAATTAAATTAAGCAGCCTCGGTTTGCCAAGGGTCAGCGTCCCGGTTTTATCAAAGGCAACAATCTTTAACCGGTGTGCAAGTTCAAGAACCTGGGGATCTTTAATCAGAATGCCAAAGCGCGCCGCAATTCCGGTTCCTGCCATGATGGCTGCAGGCGTTGCTAAGCCAAGAGCACATGGGCAAGCAATTACCATGACAGATACTGCTCTGAGTATTGCGATCGATACAGAATCTAAATAAAACCAATTTGCTAATCCAGTAATGATGGCAATCACAACCACACTGGGTACAAATATTGCACTTACCTGATCTACTAATTTTTGGATCGGGGCTTTTTGGGTTTGTGCATCTTCTACTAGAGAAATAATTTGCGAGAGAACACTTTCTATGCCTACAGCTTGCGCCTCTATAACCAATACACCTTCACCATTGAGTGATCCCCCAATAACTTTTGAATCAAGAGATTTTTTAACAGGGGCACTTTCTCCGGTGAGGAGTGATTCATCTACATGGCTAGTGCCAAGCAGAATTAAGCCATCCACAGGAATACGCTCCCCAGGCAATACCAATACTCGATCTTTAGGAAAGACTTGCTCGAGTGGCAGGTCGCGATATTGATTTGGTGGAACGCCTTCTTTAATTGCCGTATTTGGGTTGAGTATCTTGGCATGCTCTGGCCAAAGTTTTTGTAGTGCTCGGATAGCTTCGCTGGTTTGTTGCTTTGTACGAGCCTCTAACCATTTGCCTAAGAGCACCATAGAAATGATGACAGCGGAGCCCTCAAAATACAGCTCATGTGCAGCATAGGGTGAAGTGATTAATTGATAAACACTTAAGCCGTACGCAGCGCTAGTACCTAGTGCGACAAGTAAGTCCATATTGCCAGCGCCTGCCATCAGCGCTTTAAAACCTGCTTTGTAAAAGCGCCATCCCAAAAAGAATTGCACGGGACTTGCTAATAGCACTTGCCATTTTGGAGAAAGCGCCCAGTGAATACCAAAGGGCATGAGGAGCATGGGTAAAAATAGTGGCGCGCAAAGAGCAAACCCGAGCAAGACTCTCCCTAAACCATCCGTGCCCCAAAACGTATGAGCCTGATTTGTCTGGGTATTTTTGTGGGGGATGCTGAGTTTCGCCGAATAGCCTGTTTTATGGACTAAGGCAATGACGCCATCAATCGTGGTCTCAGAATTCCCCTTAAGGCGTACTTTTGCTTGCTCGGTAGCCAAATTGACGCTAGCAGCTTCCACCCCGGGGATGCGTTCAAGAGCTTTTTCAACCCTGGCTACACAGGATGCACAGGTCATTCCACCAATATCAAGGGTAAATAACTCAGAATTGATCTCTTTTATGGCAGCCATATAGAAGATAATCTACTCAATACCAAACAAAGTCACTTCAAAAGGGTTGATATGTTGAGTCTAAAAGTATCTGGCATGACCTGTGGGGGCTGTATTAATGCAGTCACCAAGGCCATACAAGCTCAGGATCCCGGCGTAATAGTCCAGGTAGATCTTGGCACCCAGATTGTTTCTCTAGAAACTACCCTATCCCAAGCCCAGGCTAGCCAGCTTATAACAGATGCTGGTTTTCCGGTTGCCAATTAGGCTTTTGTTTAGAATGTCGGCAAACCCAACAAAACCCGTATTTTTTGTTTTCAAAGGATCGTGATTTATGTTCTTCAGTAAGTTAATGCCTCACGATGGTAATTTCTTCGAACTGTTCAACCAACACGCAAGCAGCATCGTCACTGCTTCCGAATCTTTCTTAAAGTTTGTTGAGCACTATAACGATGAAGCTCTCCGCATTAAATATACGCAAGAAGTAGATCAGGCAGAACATGCTTGCGATGACGTAGTGAAAGAAGTTCATCGCCGCCTACATAAAACTTTTATCACTCCAATCGATCGCGACCAGATCTTCTCGCTCATTAATACGATGGATGACGTTGCGGATTTATTACAGAATGGTACTGAAGCAATGCATCTGTATAACGTGAAGCAAATGACCCCCGAGATATTGCAAATGGCACAGTTATGTAACCAGTGCTGTATCAGCATGAAAAATGCGGTTGCTACTTTGAAGGATATTTCTGATCCAGAAGTTGCTAAAGCAGCTCTGAAGACTTGTGATGAGATCGATCATCTTGAGTCTGGCGCTGACCGTCTTCTGTCAACTGCAATTACTCGATTATTTCGGGAAGAAATTGAGGTGCGCGAATTAATCAAGTTGCAGCGTATTTATGAATTGCTTGAGGAAGTGACTGATAAATGTGAAGACGTTGCCAACTTAGTTGAAGGCATCGTTCTTGAAAACTCATAAGGCGAATTAAGTTGCCAGCGACAGAAGTAGCTTTTTGGGTTGTAGCGCTCTTGGTAGTGCTAGCGCTTGCATTCGATTTCATGAATGGTTTTCATGATGCCGCTAACTCGATTGCAACCGTTGTTTCGACTGGGGTGCTCAAACCACAGCAGGCAGTAGTATTTGCTGCCTTCTTCAATTTCCTAGCAATCTTCATTTTTCATCTTAGCGTTGCTGCGACGGTAGGTAAGGGCATTGTTCATCCTGCTGCAGTAGATCTGCACGTTATCTTTGGTGCTCTAGTTGGTGCCATCATCTGGAATTTACTCACTTGGTATTACGGTATTCCATCAAGCTCTTCCCATGCTTTGATTGGCGGCTTAGTTGGCGCGGCCCTCCCTAAGGCGGGTATGGATGGCCTTGTTTGGTCCGGCATCATTAAAACAGTTTCCTTTATTTTCATCTCTCCATTTGTGGGCTTTTTGCTCGGCTCAATGATGATGTTGTTAGTAGCTTGGGTTTGCAAAAATGCCAACCTAGCGAAAACTGATCGCTGGTTCCGTCGTCTCCAATTGGTTTCGGCGGGTGCATACAGTTTGGGTCATGGCGGTAATGATGCTCAAAAAACCATTGGCATTATTTGGCTATTACTCATCATTACTGGTTATGCAGAGGTGAGCGCCAAAATGCCGCCAACTTGGACGATTATTTGTTGTTACATTGCAATCGCTATGGGTACGATGTTCGGTGGCTGGCGCATTGTGAAAACAATGGGTCAGAAGCTGACTAAACTCAAACCAGTAGGCGGTTTTTGTGCTGAGACTGGTGGAGCTATTACTTTGTTTGCTGCAACGGCTTTGGGTGTTCCGGTATCTACTACCCACACGATTACTGGGGCTATTGTTGGTGTTGGCTCTACACAGAGAGCTAGCGCAGTTCGTTGGGGTGTAGCAGGAAACATCATCTGGGCTTGGATTTTTACGATTCCAGCCACTGCCTTGATGTCTATGATCGTCTATTACCTGAGCTTACTGATTTTCTAAATCCAAAAGCGAGAGCGATTCATCTCCTTTCAAGCAATTTTTCGCTGGTGCGGTTAATCTAACTGCTGTTCATTAAAAGCTAATATAAGTAATTCCAAAATATATTCAGAATTACTACGCATAGGAGAAAGTAGTGTCAGTTACTGTAGAAGCTGTACAAGGAGCCCTCAAGGGCTTGGTTGATCCAAATACAAAGATCGACTTTGTAACAGCTAAAAATATCAAAAATTTACGCGTTGAAGCTGGCGATATTTCACTTGATGTTGTTTTAGGTTACCCCGCCAAAAGCCAATTTGATGCCATTCGTAAATTAGTTATTAATGCTATACGTGAATTGCCTGGCGTAAAAAATGTGACCGTCAATGTCAGTAGCCAAATTGTTGCGCATACTGTGCAGCGCGGCGTTAAATTATTGCCTGGTGTCAAAAATATTATTGCTGTTGCTAGTGGCAAGGGTGGGGTAGGCAAGTCAACGACTGCCGTGAATTTAGCGTTGGCTCTAGCGGCCGAAGGTGCGCAAGTCGGAATCTTAGATGCTGATATTTATGGTCCAAGCCAGCCAATGATGCTTGGCATTACAGGCAGACCAGAATCTATCGAAGAAAATACGATTGAACCCATGGAGGGTCATGGCTTGCAAGCAAGTTCGATTGGTTTCTTAATTGAGGCAGATGCGCCAATGGTATGGCGTGGTCCGATGGTCACTTCTGCTTTAGAGCAACTGTTACGTCAAACCCGTTGGCGTGATTTGGATTACTTAATTGTGGATATGCCACCAGGTACTGGCGATATTCAGTTGACCCTATCGCAAAAAGTTCCCGTCACTGGTGCGGTGATTGTGACTACTCCACAAGACATTGCCTTGTTAGACGCACGTAAGGGTTTAAAGATGTTTGAGAAGGTTGGCGTTCCAATTGTCGGCATTATTGAAAATATGAGTACCTATGTTTGTACTCAATGTGGTCATGAAGAGCATATCTTTGGTAGTGGTGGCGGCGAAAAAATGTGCAAAGAGTATGGCGTTGATTTCTTGGGCGCATTACCACTTAATTTATCGATACGGGAGCAGGCTGATGCAGGGCGTCCAACTGTAGTAGCTGATCCCGACAGTGCTATTAGTGCTATCTACAAAAACATTGCTAGACAAGTCGCTATCCGGATTGCTACTCTGTCTAAAGATATGAGTAGCAAGTTTCCCAGTATCGTTGTGCAAAATACCTAAGGCTCTGAGAACTGATGCGCTTTGCAGTATTGATGCGTAAGCAAAATATAGATAATCCATGGGTTTCCTACCGATGGGCTCCTGCCGAGGTGTTGCCTGATTTTGGACAATTCAATCCGCAGAGCCTTCAAAGTAATTCGATCTCAGGTCAATTTCTAGGGCGTGATGCCGATGGAGAGTCTTGGCTATTTACTGGCTTTGAATTAAACCTCTTTCCCGATGAAGCTGAAGGCTACTATCTCAATGTTTCTTCGCCAACACCTGCATGGTTTGTGATGTGGAGATTAGAAGAAGACATCGAGCGTTATGTTGATGAGCAATCTCTTGCTCTTGCTAAAGCTGAAACGACAATGGCAATACCACATCGAATTTGTGTGAGCTATAACGAAGCTGCCCGATTGCTTGATGGTGGAGAGTCAGTGGATACAGTTCCCATGAGTGATGAGCACGCTACTTGGTTGCAAGAGTATGTCAATGAAAAGTATCGACCTGAGCCAAAAAAGCGGCACAAGCCAGCATCATTTAAGGGTGCAAACCGCCCAGTGGAGGAATGATGGCAGATGGTTTCTTAAGTCGCTGGTCTAAGCGTAAAGCGGGTAAGGAAGATGATCTAGTAGAGCAGCCTAAAGAAACTCCTCAGATTCTTGCACCCGCATCTACCGATGCAGAAACCAAGCCACCAGCATCTCTAGAGGATGTAGAGAAGATTGATCGTTTTGATCCTGACTTCTCTGCTTTCATGAAGCCCGATGTAGATCCTGCAGTTCAGCAGGCTGCACTAAAAAAGATGTTTACTGACCCCCATTTCAATGTGATGGATGGTTTAGACATCTATATAGATGACTACTCAAAACCTGATCCTTTGCCGCCAGGCATGCTGGAAAGAATGGTGCAGAGCGATATGCTAGGGCTTTTCAGCAAGACTGATGATGCTTCCAACACCAAGGAAGAGAAATCTGTGAAGCAGGCGCCAGGAACTCAATCTGATCAGAGCCTTTTAGAGGCCCAAGACCAAACTGATTTAACATCCACAGATCCCACGGAGCAGACAAAAACTGCTCACTTGGATGAAGTGCCAATTGAGCCCACCCAGAAAAAAACTTAAGAAGATAGTGCATGAGTCAAAAACTAGTATGTAACTGTAATGGCACCATGCCTTTGGATGCAAAGGCACTTGGCGTTCCAGTTCATCGCTCCTTGTGTAGGCAGGAAGTTGGTTCTTTCTTAAAGGCGCTCGATGGATCTGATTCATTGGTGGTTGCTTGCACCCAAGAGGGTGCTCTTTTTAATGAGTTAGCAGAGCAGTCAGAAAAGCCTTTGGTAGCGCCTCTACGTTTTGTCAATATTCGTGAAGTGGCGGGTTGGACCCAAGAGGCTAAAGCTTCTGGACCAAAGATTGCTGCTTTGCTTGCTCTAGCTGATATGCCACAAGCTGAGCCTGTACCTGTTGTGAATTATGAGAGTCAAGGCAGACTCTTCATTATTGGTGCAGGATCTGTAGCATTGCCTTGGGCAGAAAAACTGAGCGGGTCATTAGATGTTTCTGTCTTGTGTACTGAGCCTGGTGATTTACCTCTGGCGCGTAACTACCCCATCTATACCGGTGCAGTGACTAAGCTCGATGGCTATCTTGGTAAGTTCTCAGTCGATTGGGATCTACAAAACCCAATTGATCCAGAAATGTGTACTCGATGTGGCGCCTGTGTTGAGGTCTGCCCAGAGAATGCGATTGATCTCTCATTTCAGATTGATTTGAGTAAGTGCAAATCACATCGCGATTGCGTTACTGCATGTGCAAGCATTGGGGCAATTTCTTTTGATCGTAAGGACCGTGAGCGTAATGCAGAATTTGATTTGATTTTAGATCTGCGTGCGGATCCCAAAATGCGCATGAGTCAAACACCTCAGGGGTATTTTGCTCCCGGCCAGGACCCCCTAGAGCAAGCTTTAGTAGTTAATCAATTATTAGAAATGGTTGGTGAGTTTGAGAAGCCAAAGTATTTTGTCTATAACGAAAAAATTTGCGCACATGGCCGTAATGGCAAAGTAGG
>CAIVXR010000219.1 GCA_903909925.1 uncultured beta proteobacterium
CCCTCAGGCACTTATTTAGCAACTGACTTACATCAAGCTGGTGGCATTCCACAAGTCATGAAGATTCTGCTTGACGGCGGATTACTGCACGGTGATTGCATGACGATCACTGGTAAAACGATTGCTGAAACCTTGAAAGATATTCCTTCTGTGCCACGCGCAGATCAAAAGGTCATTCGCACTTTAGACAATCCTTTGTATAAGCAAGGTCACCTAGCGATTCTGAAAGGCAATATCTCCCCAGAGGGTTGTGTTGCCAAGATCACCGGCCTCAAGAATCCATCTATCACTGGCCCAGCCCGTGTATTTGATTCTGAAGATGACGCCATGGCGGCCATCATGGCCCAAAAGATCAAGGATGGCGACGTTGTCATCATTCGTTACGAAGGTCCCAAAGGTGGTCCTGGTATGCGTGAGATGCTGTCTCCTACCTCTGCCCTCGTGGGTCAAGGTCTAGGCGAGTCTGTAGGCCTCATTACCGACGGCCGCTTCTCTGGTGGCACTTGGGGCATGGTGGTTGGTCACGTTGCTCCTGAGGCCTATGTTGGCGGTGTCATCGCCCTCATCAATGAAGGTGACTCTGTCACGATCGATGCTCACAAGCTACTCATTCAGCTCAATGTTAGCGAGGACGAAATTGCTAAACGTAGAGCGAACTGGAAACAACCTAAGCCACGCTATACCCGCGGATTACTTGCTAAGTATGCAAGTCTTGCAAGCAGCGCAAGTAAGGGTGCGGTAACTGATCTGAATCTAGATTTAACTTAAGGCATAAATCTGTAAGCCTTAAAGAAAAAGCCCCTAGGTAGGGGCTTTTTTATTGGTGATGCTAAATCTAGCTTAGTGTTTTACGTTCTGGCCCATCACATTCACAGGCATACTCACCTCAACCTCACCTGCCTTTGCAAATTTTAATTTGACGGGCACTGTCTCACCAGCAGTTAATGGCGCCTTAATGTTGATGAACATGATATGTAAACCACCTGGCTTTAATTCGACTGCGCCACCCGCTGGTACTGAGATACCTTGAACCTGACGCATCTTCATCACATTGCCTTCCATAGCCATCTCGTGCAATTGCACTTCACCAGCTATGGGAGAGCTGACAGAAACCAATTGATCGGCAGGACCACTCTTGTTTTCAATCTTCATAAAGCCACCAGCAACTTGCTGACCTGGCATCGTGGCACGTGTATAGGCATGCTCAATTTTGATTGGACCAACTAGGGCATTTTGTGCCAAGACAGTGCCGCTAAAAGCAATGCTAATGGCGGCGCCTATTTTTAAGAATACGTTTAACTTCATTTTTATTCCTTAATTAAAAAGTGGTACATTGCATCAACTGATTTTCCTAATATTATGCAGACTTTTCGATTCCTACTACTGATTATTCTTTTTCACGCATCTTCCGCCTATGCGGGGCTTGAGCTTGGAAATTCTGCTCCCGATATTCAGGGAGAACTATTGAATGGAAAAGTATTTTCACTCAATGCCTATAAAGGAAAGGTGGTGCTGGTTAACTTCTGGGCGAGCTGGTGTGAACCTTGTAGAGAAGAGATGCCTACCATCGAAGCGTACTTGCAGAAAAATAAAGCAAAAGGTTTTGAGGTGCTCGCTATTACTGTAGATAAACCAGCAGATATGGCGCAAGCAAAACAAATCATGCGAAATTACTCCTTTCTCTTTGCAGAAAAACAAAGCATTAATTACTCAGGTTACGGCAGGATCTGGCGTATACCCAGTTCATTCATCATTGATAAGCAGGGCAATCTTCGTAAAAATGGTTTGACTGGTGACCCCAAAGTCGATACCAAACTTCTTGAAGAAATTGTTACTCCGCTTTTATCAACTCAATAACTAGAAATGCACCCTCACGCCCATTGAAGCAATATAGGATGGTGTCAACTGAATACCATTTACGTTTTGATAAACCGGTAATTGCAGATTGGCATAAAGCTGAGTTTTTTCTGTCAAGCGATATAAGACTCCAGGAGTCAAATAAGCGAGCGTTCCACCAGTAGCCCAAGTATCAGCTGCCGTTCCGCTATCTGCACGCTTATTAATCACATTGAGCTGTAGTGTTGGCACCCATTTCTCAAAGGCTTGATAGTTAACCCCCACATTTACATTTAGCGAATTACCAGGTCTATAAGAA
>CAIVXR010000220.1 GCA_903909925.1 uncultured beta proteobacterium
AGGGGGGGTATGGTCAATTTGCTGAAATTGGGCCTGGCTATATTCCCATACGAAATCGTAGCAATAACTATCTCATGAGTCGCGAAGAGCAAAAAACAGTTTCATTTACTGGCGTTCGGGGAATTGCTGAACAAGATCAAATGGCGCAAGAAAGCCAAGGTTATATTGTTGACCGCACTAAGGAAAACCTATCTCCTACCGACGTAGGCATCATACGCTTTAGAAAACTAGTACTTCAAGAAGCTAAAGCATTACTAGCAGGAAAGCCTCCGGCATCTGCCCATCAAGCCCAGGAGTATTGTGTTCGTGGTGGTGGTGCGCACACAAAGGCAAGCATTCCCCTAGAGCAAGTTATGGAAGATCGATTTGGATCAGTTACTGGAAAAGTTGAACATGAAAATCCTTAGACTCACTCATGCAGCACTAATAGGCTTTTTCGTATTCTTTCATCTACACGCTTTTGCTCAAGGCTACCCCAATAAACCCATCACTGTGATTGTTCCATTTTCTGCGGGCAGCGCGAGTGATGTGATGACTCGCGTTCTTTTAGATAAAGTAAGCAATACCTCCAATCTGCGTTTTATTTTTGACAATCGACCAGCTGCTGGAGGGAATGTTGGAACTGCAGCATTAATCAAAGCCGAGCCAGATGGCTATACGATTGCAATGAGCACCTCTGGACCTTTAGCTGTGAACAAGATACTGAATCCCGATCTTGGTTATGACCCCGAGAAAGATATCCAGCCAATCGCATTGTTTGCAATCCTCCCGAATGTGATTGTTGTCAGTTCAAGTCTCAATATCACTACTTTGGCGCAACTCAATAATTACCTTCGTAAAACACCTGATGTTGCTTATGGTTCAGTTGGTAATGGCAGTTCACAGCACTTGGCAGGCGCTTACTATGAGCAACTTCTTGGGGTGAAAATGCTTCATGTACCCTATCGTGTAACAGCTAATATGGTTACCGACCTAGTGGCAGGACGCGTGCCAGTCAGTTTTCAGCTATTGCCTAATGTGCTGGGACAAATCACTAGTGGTGGCGTAAAACCAGTTGCAGTTGCATCTAATAAACGCTTATCAGCCCTTCCAGATGTGCCAACAGCAACTGAAGCTGGAATTAAAGGCTATGAATCTGCCGCTTGGTTTGCCTTGATAGCTCCAAAGAACATACCAAAAGAAATCATTGATAAATTAAATAAAGATGTGAATCAAGCGCTCGCGGACCCTGCTTTGCGTAATAAGTTTGCAGAGCTTGGCGCCGAACCAGTAGTAGGACCTCCTGAGGATTTAACTCAAAAAATTAACTCTGATATTAAAAAATGGACTGTGATTATCCAAAAAGGCGGTATCACGCTAGACAAGCAGTAATTTTCGCAAGGCGCTATTTTTCACACCCCATAAATAAGCCTTCGTTTCTTAAGCCTTTACAAGTGTAAGGCTTTGCTTTACACTTCATCGCAAGTCTTTAAAATAAATGGATGATTGAATCATTTATGCACAAGGGCTTGAAAGAGTTATTTGAAGACGGTAAAAGTATCAAAGTACAGAAATTGTTGGTTGCCAGAATTCTACGTCGTCTAGATGCAATTGACTCTGCTAAATCACTAGATGATCTCAAGGTACCAGGTTTTAATTTTCATGGATTAGAAGGAGTTCCGAAACGCTACAGCATTCATATCAATGGCCCTTGGTGCCTCACTTTTGAGTGGCGCGAAGAAAATGCTTACCGACTTAACTTAGAAAACTATCACTAATATCATGCGCAAAAGACCACCCACCCACCCAGGCGCCATCTTGAGAGAAGATGTCTTTCCTACACTTGGTATCTCCGTCACTGAGTTTGCCAGGCACCTTGGGATTTCTAGGCAGACACTTCACTCCGTTCTAGCCGAGAAGAGCACAATCACTCCTGAGCTAGCTTTGCGTATAGGCGCATTCTTGGGTAATGGCCCACAACTGTGGATAGAAATGCAGTCTAGATATGACTTGTGGCAGGCAGAGGTCAAACTAAAGAAAGTACTGCCTAAAATTACCCTCTTTAAAGATCTCTTAGCGGCTTAATCCACTACCCGCAGTCCTCTAGTAAATATCAGGCTCTGGAACTGGTCCACCAAAGCTAGTTTCTAGGAAATCAAAGTCGCAGCCATCTTCTGCTTGCAAGATGTGGCGGCTGAACATCCAACCATAGCCACG
>CAIVXR010000221.1 GCA_903909925.1 uncultured beta proteobacterium
CATGATAGTTTGCGTACCATTAATCGATGCGCCACCAGCCTGCTCTACCAAAAAGCTCATTGGATTTGCTTCATACATCAAGCGCAACTTGCCAGCTTTCTTTGGGTCACGTTTATCCCAGGGGTACATAAATACTCCACCACGAGATAAAACCCTATGAACGTCTGCCACCATCGATGCAATCCAGCGCATATTGAAGTCTTTATCGCGGACACCAGTAGTACCAGCTAAGCACTCTTCAACATAACGGCGAACCGGTTCAGCCCAATGACGCATATTGGACATATTGATTGCAAATTCTTTGGTAGAGGGTGAGATAGTCACAGTATCTTTGATCAATAAGAACTCACCAGTCTCTTTATTTAAGGTGAACATCACCACGCCATCACCCAAGGTGAGCGCCATCGTTGTTTGCGGACCATAAACGACATAACCAGCAGCCACCTGATGGCGTCCTGATAGCAAAAAGTCAGAAGTTTGCAAAGGGGCGTTAGGACTCTGTTTTTTTAGGATGGAGAAAATCGTTCCTATAGAGACGTTCACATCAATATTAGAAGAGCCATCGAGTGGGTCAAACAATAGAAGGTAGTCGCCAGTGCCTTGAACTGGTACAGGTAATTCCATTTCCTCGGAAGCAAGGCCCGCAAGTGATTTACATCCCTTAACACCATCGATTAATTGATCATTGGCAATGATGTCGAGCTTTTGCTGCACCTCACCTTGCACATTGCCGCTCCCAGCGGAACCTAACAAACCAATCAAGGCGCCCTGCGCTACTTCATGACTTAAGGTAGAGCAAGTATTAACTACTGCGAGCAATAAATCTTGCAGGCCTGCAGGTATCGCAGCGCCCTTTGGTTTGGTGCTCACTAAATACTGCTTGAAATTGGTATTGATGCTTGAGGACAAAGGTGTTTCTCCAAAGTGCTATTGAGATTAGGGTCTATTTTGCCTTGTTATCCAAAAGACTAGTTACCCAGCGCCTTACCTATTACTTCCCGAGCATCTGGGGAGAGGGTTTGGCAGGCTGCCACGCGCTCTAAGGCTGATTTCATCTTGCCTTGATAGGGCTGGGCAAATAGGCACCAGCGATCTAGGGCTCTGGCTAAGCGCGCTGCCACCTGAGGGTTGATCGGATCTAGCGCGAGCACACTATCGGCCCAAAATTCATAGCCACTGCCATCGACCTGATGAAAACTCGCTGGATTATTGGAGCAGAAAGCATGAATGACGCTTCTTACTCTATTAGGGTTATTCATCTTAAATGCAGGATGCTCGCGTAATTTCTTCACGTCGCTCAAAGTTGACTCAAGGCCATCTACTGGTGGTCGACTTGATTGCAATCCAAACCATTTATCAATCACCAGCGCATCGTTTGCAAAGTGCTCATAAAAATCAATCAAGCAATCCTTTGCCTCTTTCGCTCCATGAATCACTAATCCGGCTAATGCAGCATAGCGATCAGTCATATTGTCGGCAACTCGATATTGGTTGACTGCCATCGGCGCCCATACAGCAGTATTAGCTTCGAGCAACATGCTTAGTGAAAGATTTTTGAGGGCGCGCTTACCCGCATCTACTGCATCTGACTTAAACGGTCCAGGTGTTTGCATTTGTTGATACAAGGCAGCCCACTCTAATGGCAACTGCTTGGCAATTTCTCTGCGGAATGCCCGGCGTGCGATAAAGATTTTCTGAGGATCGACGCTAGTACATTGCTCATACAGG
>CAIVXR010000222.1 GCA_903909925.1 uncultured beta proteobacterium
ACTTTATGAACTGGGTCAGCCTTAGGCAAGCTTTTTGCCACAACCGCGTGGCCAGCCTCGTGATAGGCAGTATTACGGCGCTCTTCTTCACGCATAACAGCAGACTTACGCTCAGGACCCATATAGATCTTGTCTTTTGCGTCTTCGAAGTCTTTCATTTCCACTGAGCGCTTGTTACGGCGCGCAGCAAATAAAGCAGCTTCATTAACTAAGTTTGCCAAGTCAGCACCGGAAAATCCTGGGGTACCACGCGCTAATACTGCTGCATTGACATCAGGATCGATTGGCACTTTACGCATATGCACTTGCAAGATCTGCTCACGGCCCCGAATGTCTGGCAGGCCTACGTGCACTTGACGGTCAAAACGACCTGGGCGCAATAAAGCCTTATCTAATACATCAGAACGGTTAGTAGCGGCCACAACGATCACGCCGCTGTTGCTTTCAAAACCATCCATCTCAACGAGCATTTGGTTTAAGGTTTGTTCGCGCTCATCATTACCGCCGCCCATACCAGCACCACGATGACGACCTACCGCATCAATCTCATCAATAAAGATGATGCAAGGAGAATTTTTCTTGGCGTTCTCAAACATATCGCGCACGCGAGATGCACCAACACCCACAAACATTTCGACGAAATCAGAACCGGAGATCGAAAAGAAAGGAACCTTCGCTTCACCCGCAATCGCACGGGCCAAAAGGGTTTTACCAGTACCTGGAGGGCCAACGAGCAAAACACCATGCGGAATACGACCGCCAAGCTTTTGAAACTTCTGTGGATCTTTTAAGAAATCAACTAACTCATAGACTTCTTCTTTGGCTTCATCGCAACCTGCAACATCAGCAAAAGTAACAGTATTGCTATTTTCATCTATGAGACGCGCTTTAGATTTACCAAAGGAAAATGCCCCACCTTTGCCGCCACCTTGCATTTGGCGCATCATAAAAAACCAAAAGCCAATAATCAATAGTGTAGGCCCGAGGTAGTACAAAGCGGATACCAAGAGATTGGGTTCATCTTCTGCTTTACCAGTCACTTGCACACCAAACTTCATGAGATCACCCACCATCCAGATATCGCCTGGAGAAATGATGGAATATTTATTGCCGTCAGCTGGTGTGACTTGTAATGTGCGACCTTGCACATCAACGCGCTTCACTTTGCCTGCCTTAGCGTCGTCCATAAATTGGGAATACGTAACTTGCGTCTGGTCTTTGGGCTTATCAAACTGTTTAAAAACAGTGAATAGCACCAGGCCCACGATGAGCCACACGCCGATTTTTTGGAACATATTGCTGTTCATATTGCCGTTCAAGTTGATTCCTTTTCTGGATATATCCAGGAAATAAGCACATTGCTTCCTATGTATTTGATTCTACTACCACCCTTTTTCAAGGTCTAATGGCTGATTTATTTAATAAACCCATGTATTTAAGGGGGTTATTGAAGGCTTTCTAGGCCCTTTTAGCCCTGATTTTGAGTGTTTACGAATGCTTACTAATTGCCTATTTAAGGGGTTTTAGATTTCGACCCAGAAGGAAGATCTCTGAAGACCGAGCCCGAGAGGCTTTGGGCTTTCTGGAGGCGACCGTTTTAAAGACCTTTTTAAAGGATTCCACGATCTGGCTATAGCCACTGCCGTTAAAGCATTTAATCAATAAAGCCCCTTCAGGCTTGAGATGCTCAATTGCAAAATCTAAGGCAATCTCAGCCAAAAAGGCCATCCGTGCAGCATCCGCTACGCCCACACCAGAGAGATTTGGAGCCATATCAGACAGAACGAGATCCACTTTGCCTTCTGCACTCTGCGGCAAAAGGGCCTTGAGGGCTTGAAGACCTTCTTCCTCACGAAAGTCACCTTGAATAAAACTGACATCAGCAATGTCTTCCATTGGCAAAATATCAATGGCAATGATTTGACCATCGGGTTTGCCAGACTCAATCTTGGGATTGCTCTTGCCAAGTTCAGTTAAACGATTGCGTGCGTATTGAGACCAACTTCCAGGAGCACTGCCTAGGTCGACAATGGTCATACCTGCTTGGATGAGGTGATCTTGCTCGTCAATTTCACTAAGTTTATAAACCGCTCTAGCGCGATAGCCCTCTTTCTGAGCCATCTTCACATAGGGATCGGTTAGATGATCTTGTAACCAACTTTTATTAAATTTATTCTTTGCCACAACTTACCCACTTTCAGCTTACATTTTCCTGGTTTTAGCCCCCTAAAGCAAAAGGAATCGATCTAAAAACTGGCAAATACAGTCCAAACGGGCTTTTTATGGAGTCAATGCTCTATCATCAAGCCCATGACTGCACTGACTATCACCCCCGCACAACGCAAATCACTCAAAGCTGATGCCCACGACTTAAGTCCGGTTGTCATGATCGGTGGTGGTGGCTTAACGCCTGCTGTGATCAAAGAAGCGAAGCTTGCAATTAGTCATCACGGACTGATTAAGGTGCGCGTATTTGGCGATGATCGGGAAGCACGCGTTGCAATTTACGAAGCGCTTTGCGACAAACTCGATGCTGCGCCAGTGCAACATATTGGCAAATTACTGGTCATCTGGAAACCAAAAGATGTGGTTGATGAAGCATTTTCAAATCTGGGCAGATCTTCTAAGCAGACTAAGAAATCCTTACAGGCGCCTCGTACCAAACGCCAACCCAACCGCGCACCAACTAAATCAGGCATCCGCACCAGTAGCTCAGAACGATCTGATCGTCGCTCTGCTTCCAATGCAGCGCCATTTGCTCG
>CAIVXR010000223.1 GCA_903909925.1 uncultured beta proteobacterium
ACTGTTTTATCAGTGTTACCTGGTGCATACTTTTTACTAAAACGAAAATAATCCTTCCAGAGAAAAACGATGACTATTAGTGTCAATACCATGCGTGCTATCGATCATTGGGTCGGCGTACCACTCTGCGCAGTTGCTAGCCCATTGGTGGCTTTGATGGATGGTGTAAAGAATATCTTTGGAGGTGGTCCAGGGGCGCCAAAGAAATTACTCTTCATTGAGCTCTCAGAAATGGGTAGTGCTATTTTGGTTGACCCAGCGATGCGGAATGCACAAGCTCGTGGTGCTGAATTATTCTTTCTGATCTTTAAGAGTAATCGCGCAAGTCTGACCCTACTGAATACCGTCAAGCCAGAAAATATTTTTACGATTGACTCTTCTAGTTTGGGTGGCTTAATCAAAGACACTTTACGATTTTTGATCATCGCTCGCCGTCATCGTATTGATACTGTGATCGATCTAGAGCTCTTTTCACGTTTCACTGCCTTGTTAACTGGCTTATGCGGCGCCCGGCATCGTGTGGGCTATCACATCTTTCATGGTGAGGGCTTATGGCGTGGCTTTATGCTCACTCGTAAGGTGCACTACAACCCTCACATACACATTACCAAGAATTTCTTATCTTTGATTCATGCAGCTTTTGCTAAACAGATTGAAGTGCCATTCAGCAAAATTCAGATTTCAGACTCTGAAGTGCGCCTGGAACAGGCTGTTATTAATCCAGCAGCCCTTGAGAAAGTGCGCGAGCGTATTGAAAAGTTAGCAAAAGAATCTGGTATTGAATATGCGCATGGTAAAAACCGCTTAATTTTGATTAACCCAAATGCTAGCGACTTATTGCCACAACGCCGCTGGGCCCAGCAACGTTTTTCTGAATTGATTCAGGGTATACACCAGCAATACCCAAATGATCTTATTTTGATTACCGGCTCACCTGCCGAATTTGCTTATGTAGAAAAAGTACGCATAGTGGCTAATATCAAAAATGCTCTGAACTTTGCTGGGCAAGTCAGCTTTGGAGAGCTGCCCCCACTCTATACCCTCTCCGATGTGATGGTGACAAATGATTCTGGTCCAGGCCATTTCTCCGCTGTAACTCCATTAAGAACGGTTGTCCTCTTTGGACCAGAGACACCAGCCCTCTATGGCTCTATCGGAAACTCGATTCCGATCACTGCTAACCTAGCATGCTCGCCATGCGTGAGTGCTGCCAATCATCGCAAAACACCATGCCAGGATAATGTTTGTATGCAAGCCATTACCGTAGCGCAAGTCTTAGACAAAGTCAGTATCCAATTGCAAGGCGCAGATAAGGCTAAGGGTCATTAAGCAAAATGAGTAACAAGGCAATTCCGGCATTAGCCTGGTTTGTTCCGCTAGCACTACTAGCCCTCGCATTTGCAATCTATTCTGGTGAACTACAAAGCAGTAGCTTTTTATTAGTCAATCAATTAGCTCGATATCTGCCAGACACAGTTTGGGCATGGCTGACATTTCTGGGTAATGGCTGGGGAATCTTTGCCATTGTATTTCCGCTGCTCTTACTAGCCCCTCGGGTGCTCACTGCCGGAATTTTTGCTGGCGCCTTAGCAGCAATTGCGAGTACTGCCTTAAAAGGGTATTTCGACTTACCAAGACCAGCTGGAGTTTTAGCAGATGGTAGCTTTTATCGCCTTGGCGAACCGCTGCTTCATAAATCATTCCCATCAGGGCACACCTTGACAGTTTTTGCTGTAGTAACAGCATTGTATTTTTCTTGCGATAAAGCGAAACGTAAACCGATGTTGCTTCTGTTTGTTGTTGCAGCATTTGTTGGCTTATCGCGCAGTGCCATCGGAGCACACTGGTTAACTGACGTATTAGGTGGTGCGGGCTTTGGAATATGGTGCGGAATGCTAGGCGCTCTCTTAGCAAGTTTTATTCCTGAAAGATATTTCTCTATTAAGGCGGCTTGGCTGCGCCTTATAGCCATTGGGGGCGTAATAGCAATTTATGCTCATCTGACGCAAATCATGGATCATGAACTTAATCTACCGCTTCAGTACGCGTCAATAGCCATACTCTTAATCACACTGGCCTTTTTTATTAAAGCGCAAATGAACACATCACTCACAAAGTCAGAGTGATTTACTATGTTTAGTTATCGACACGCGTTTCATGCTGGAAGTCATGCCGATATTCTCAAGCATCTCACCCTAGTTCATCTTGTTGAATACCTTCAGGAAAAGCCTGGTGCCCTAACAATAATTGATACACATGCTGGTGCTGGCATTTACAGTTTGAAAGATGGTTTTGCTGTAATAAGCAAGGAAGCTGAAGGCGGAATATTGCGCCTACTCAAGTTTATCGAGGCAGGTAATCCAACCCCACAAAGTGTTAAAAAATATTTAGCCCTAGTTCAAGCAGAAAATATGGGGAATGAACTTGCTAGTTATCCTGGATCACCTTTTATTTTGGCTCGCTTACTGAGACCACAGGATCGACTCAAATTATTCGAGCTGCACCCCAAAGAGATCGACATTCTGAGGCACAACGTTAGGGAGCTAACGCAGGCAAAGCAGATTGATGTTTATGCCGAAGATAGCTTTGCCAGACTCAAAGGCTTACTACCTCCCCCAAGTAGACGCGGTCTAGTACTAATTGACCCCTCTTATGAGGACAAACAGGACTACCGCTATCTTGAGGTGGCCATGGAAGAAGCGTTGCAACGATTTGCTACTGGCTGCTATGCAATTTGGTATCCCATTCTTTCTCGGAGAGAGTCAGCGGGGCTGCCAGATCACCTGAAGAAGATTGCTGCAAGCCACAAGCGTTCATGGCTACATACAGAGTTAAGGATTGAGAATGCACCTGGAGAGCGGCGTCTACAGGCTAGTGGTATGTTCATCATCAATCCACCATGGACCCTAGAAAAACATTTAGCAGAGGCTTTACCTACTCTCACCAAGGCATTGGGCATCGATAGCGGCGCTCAATTTTTACTGAAGAGTTTTGAAGCTTAAATAATTTCCTTCTTGCGAATTTAGTCGCGAATATCGATCATGATTTCATTGCGGCGCATAAAAGGTAGCGTCCAGGGTGGGTTATAACGGGCAAATTTTGGAGCGCCTGTGCCCTGAAGATTTTTACTCTTCATCCACTCTTCCAACTCTAGAGTTCTTTCGGCAATCTTGTTCTCATTGTAAAAACCGGTAAAGCTGATCACTGCGCGCTTTACTGCAGGAATCTGTCGAAGTTGAACTTTAGAATTGAGGGGTTTGGGTAAGCTTTCCATGGTGTATTCGGCAGGCATTACAAATGAGATAGTCCATTGACCAGCATTTGATTCAATTGTCACTGGAGAGGTCATGGCAATCTTTGCGCTTTGAGGCGCCTGCCCTTCAACTACCACTGGCGAGGTCATGGCAATCTTTTCACTCACCTGATTCTGCCCAAAGATATAGGCAGCAATGAGCCGGAAACCCTGGCTAGAGGCTTCATCTAAATTACCCTCTACTTTCACTTCGGCCAAAATCATTGGCGCATAGGATCTAAGCTCAAAAGGGGGTGTTTTTTCGAGAATAGAAAATTGAGGTTCTTCAGTGGCCATTACCGTTCCCGTAAAAGTCAGCGCAACAGCAGCCAAAATAATTCGTACTAGAAACTGCTTTAAACACATCTACCAATTCGCCTTGAGAGCAAAGCCAGCAGCACTATAAGTTAAAGTAGCTTGAGCACCTGTAGGCAAGGTCAACTTATTGGCTTGATGGCCAAATGGCAGTCCCGTCAAAATAGGAATGGTATCTGGCACACGCTTACGAATTGCTTCAATAGCCCGCTCCAAGGTATAACCTTTATCGTTATCGTAAAGTCGATAGGCAGAAAATCCTCCTAGAAGGATTGCGGACTGATGACCCAAAATAGCTGCATCTAATAATTGCATCAGCATGCGCTCTAAGCGATAAGGATGCTCATTCACATCCTCCAAAAATAAAATTCCATTTTGAGTTTGTTGCTGAGATGGTAAATACGGGGTGCCGACTAATCCCGCTAGAACCGTCAAGTTGCCACCCCACAAAATTCCCTTAAGCTCACCACTGCTTGCCTTAGCCAAAAAGGACTGGGGCGCTGATACGCTGCAATCCAGTGTTCGCTTTTCAATAGCAACTTGAAAATGTTTCCACATAAATTCATCAGGAGCAATTGCCGTACCACTGTCATCGAGCTTGCCAAAATCATAGTTCAGCATTGGCCCAGATAAGGTGATGGCACCTGTCTTAGCTAATAAGCCCAGTTGAAATACAGTGAAATCACTGTGACCAGAGATTTGCAAGCCATTACTAATCGCTTTAGCAATACCCGCCCAATCGATATTCGGTAGCAGGCGATGAATGCCATAACCGCCTCGCATGGCCATGACAACAGTCTGGGGGTCGAGTGTCGCTAGCGTATTTAATTCATTTAGGCGCACTTCATCATTTCCAGAAAAGCGCTCATGAACACGCTTAACGCATTCTGAATTTTGAATCGCAATACCTTGGCTCTTTAGCCAGTCAATGCCAGCTAAAGGACTTTTATCCTCTAAGCTTGCTCCAGAGGGAGCAATCAAGTGAATAGATTTCAACGTCGCTCCTTAAAGAAATCACGCAGCAATTGACCACACTCTTCTGCCATCATGCCGCCCTCAACAGCGGTCTGATGGTTAATTTGTTTAGATGAGAATACATCTAAAACGCTGCCGCCGGCACCTGTTTTTGCATCTACAGCCCCATATACAACCCGATCAACTCTGGCGTGCAGTATTGCGCCAGCGCACATGGTGCAAGGCTCCAAGGTTACGTACAGGGTTGTGCCGGGTAAGCGGTAATTTTCTGCAGATAAAGCAGCTTGTCTTAATGCAAGCATTTCAGCGTGCGCGCTGGGATCGTGATTGGTGATAGGTTTATTAAATGCCTTAGAGATTACCTCTCCATCCCGAACAATCACGGCACCAACAGGAACCTCACCAGCAAGAGCTGCGAGCTCAGCTTGCTCTAAAGCCTGCTGCATGAACTGGCGATCAAGCTCTACTTGTTTCATTAGGGGTGATATACATCAGCCCAGCAATTGGGTGTTTCATATAAACGAAGAGCAGAGAGCTCAAGACGTCCACTAAAGGATTTGCTAAATACTGGCTGCAAAATAGCAAAAGCGGCGTTCGCTAAATTTTCCACAGTAGGAACATGCTCCATCACTACAGTTTTATGATTTGGCAGCGTAGCCAAGAAAGCAACTAGACCCTCATCCTCTTTAGCGACTAAGAAGGCATGATCCCAAGGTTCAACCACATATTGATTTGTGAGGCGCTTGATATCCCCAAAATCTAGCACCATGCCATCGTCTGCTTTACCCGGATGGTCCGCAACTTCACCGGTCAAGGTAACTTCAATGGCATAACGATGACCATGTAAATGTTTGCATTGCCCATCATGATTAGGAATACGATGCCCCGAATCAAATTCAAGACGACGGGTAATAGAGATTGCAGCTTGTTTACTTGTCATTTAGATCTATCAATAGCATTACTGGATTTACCGGGATTATCAAATACTTCATTAAATGCCTTAGCGAATACCTATGAGTTTATGGGATTGGAGGCTTAATCTCCACAGAGGGCGTTTCTGGCAAAGATTCACAGCTAATTCAGTATTCATTTTAAGGTTTGGTCCATCCATAGGCTGCAAGAATCGATTGCGATAATCCATCTTCTCAAAGCGAGCCAACAATTTTTCCAAGGGGTCATGTCCTTCTTGGGGTATGACTAACTTCAGCTCATTAGCTTGGAGAACAATTAAATCGGAGCCTGCTTTAGGACTGACACAAACCCAATCAACCCCTTTAGGAACTTTGATGGTGCCATTTGTTTCAATTGCAATCTCAAAACCTTTGTGATGGAGTTTAGTAATCAGCTCTTCATCTAACTGCAAAAGTGGCTCGCCACCGGTAAAGACTACATAACGCTGTTGAGGTCCTGCTGAAGTACTTTGCCACGAAGCTTCAATAGCATTTGCTAAATCCTGAGCAGTTTCAAACTTACCGCCACCATCGCCGTCGCTACCGACAAAATCGGTATCGCAAAATTTACATACTGCCGTTGCACGATCCTCCTCGCGTCCACTCCATAAATTACAGCCCGCAAAGCGACAAAACACTGCGGCTCTTCCAGCATGGGTGCCTTCGCCTTGCAGCGTAGGAAAAAGTTCTTTAACGGTATACATAAGAATGCGCCTATTTTAAGCGCTTTCAT
The DNA here is from genome assembly GCA_903909925.1 of uncultured beta proteobacterium. Classification (GTDB taxonomy): domain Bacteria; phylum Pseudomonadota; class Gammaproteobacteria; order Burkholderiales; family Burkholderiaceae; genus Polynucleobacter. The sequence goes on from CAIVXR010000223.1 coordinate 6,266, forward strand.
TAGTTGAAAGAATAATTTTGCGCTTATAGCCAAATTACTTATAAGAAGTGAGTTGCCATTGATAACTTCCTTCCAAACTTTCGTTTCCAATCTGTCCCTGAATACGATAAGAACCAGAAGCCTCGCGAGCTACCCACCGACCAATTTGCGGCGCAAACCACACCGTTTCCTTACGAATGCAATCTACTTTATTTGGATCTGAATTCTCATAATTAATGAGATTTTGAAAACGTAGTGCAACAAACTCTCCTGCAGGTACAGTAATCTTTTCCCAGCCCTGCACGCTCATATATTCCTGCCAATTTAAACGAGAATCAGAGTAACCCTCAACACTGTACTTAGTGGTAGATTGTTTACTCCAACTAGTGGAGAGTTCAAGCGGCCAGAGGGGTAGCGAAGGGCTGAAGTTTAGTAAACGAGGCCATTGGGTATCAGTTGCAACCATACCCCAAGAGGTTTGAATCTCACTAGGCAGCATTCCGCCATCTTCACTAGTGCGATCAATCACAATGCTTGGTCCAATTTTAGAAATGCGCTCGGTGATTAAGCCAAGTGTTTTGCCATTAAAGACATCCTTTTTAATATAAGACCACTCTTGACCAAGTTTAGGGGGTCGTACAAGCGGTGTTGGTTTTGGAGCCGCAACCGGAATCCCACGCTCATAAGAAAGTGGTATGCCACAAGCAACAGGTGCTAAGGCTGCAGATGCAATAAATGTGCGACGCGATACGTTCATATATCTCCCTTTTTCTAATTACGTTCCCAGCAGACTTAATTCTTCAGCGGTAAATCCTGCTTGCTTACGTGCCTCTAAATTAAATGGCCCTCTTAATATAGGCGCACAATAAGCTCGTGCTAAGTCCTTATAGGCTTTAATCGGAGACAAGTTTTCTTTAGCGCATAAGAAATTAAACCATTGATTACCAATGAATACATGCCCCACTTCATCTCTCAGAATAATTTCTAGTATTTCAACGACTTGATAGTCTTTAATTTGCTTAAAGCGATCTCGAATGGCTGGAACAGCATCTAAACCCCTGGCTTCCATAGTGCGTGGCACTAGTGCCATTCTGGCAATCACCGCATCTGTCGTTCTTTCAACCATCTCCCAAAGACTATTGTGCGCAGGGAAATCACCGTAAGCAACACCGGCAGATTGGAGATGAGCTTCTATCAAACTGAAATGATAAGCCTCTTCCTTGGCGACCTTTAGCCAGTCGACATAATATTGCTTGGGCATATCAGCAAATCGCCAGATTGCATCAAGCGCGAGATTCATAGCATTAAATTCGATATGGGCAAGTGAGTGCAACAAAGAAAGTCTACCTTCAAGGGTATCCATTTTTCTCTTGGGAACAGTTAATGGCGGAACTAATTCGGGCTTTTGTGGACGCCCAGGAAGATCAAGCCCTATTGCATTTAAATCAGCAGAAACATCTAGTTCGATAGACCCTTGATGGCAATCATCAAATAATTTCTTAACCCGCTCAACCTTCGTTTTCGGATCAGTAATAGCTAATAGTTCAAGGGCAGTTTGACGTAGCTCAGACATCTCGTATGCGAACGAAAAAAGTTTATTCCCACTCAATCGTTGCAGGTGGTTTTCCACTAATGTCATAAACCACACGATTGATACCGCGCACTTCATTGATGATGCGATTAGAAACTTTTCCTAATAATTCATGTGGCAGGTGAGCCCAATGCGCAGTCATGAAGTCTTGTGTTTGAACCGCTCTGAGTGCGACGACATATTCATAGGTTCTGCCATCTCCCATGACGCCGACAGATTTGACCGGAAGAAATACTGCAAAGGCTTGACTCGTTAAGTCATACCAAGATTTCTGGCTTGCCTCATCAATGGTATTGCGCAATTCTTCAATAAAGATTGCGTCAGCGCGCTGCAAAAGATTTGCAAACTCTGCTTTGACTTCCCCCAAAATGCGAACGCCTAGACCTGGTCCAGGGAATGGATGTCGATATACCATTTCACGTGGCAAACCTAAGGCGACGCCAAGCTCACGCACTTCATCCTTAAACAATTCGCGCAAGGGCTCAAGTAATTTGAGATGCATATCTTCAGGCAGACCGCCAACGTTGTGATGACTCTTAATCGTATGGGCGCCCTTCTTACCTTTACCAGCAGACTCAATCACGTCAGGATAGATAGTTCCTTGGGCAAGCCACTTCGCGTTCTGAATCTTGCCAGATTCGCTCTGGAATATTTCTACAAATTCTTTACCGATGATTTTGCGCTTTGCTTCTGGATCGGCAACACCA